>DAOVYA010000254.1 GCA_030635865.1 Gammaproteobacteria bacterium
GCTCGCCGGGATTGAAATCCCGCATGGGAGAACGCGCCATCTCCAGGCCAAGCCGCCGCCCGTGGACGCGGTGCTGCTCATAATCGATACTGAAATGGGCGATACATTCATCATGCTGCAGGGACAGGATTGCCGATGCACCGGTCTCATGCCGGATGCGGTTGAGATCTGATCCGGTCATGGGGCAACTGCCAATGAGGAGATCTTCCCGGATCTCGTTCCAGTTCAGGGTCCAGATCCACATACCTTGGAAAATCGCATCACTGCAAAATTATTACCTTGAATTATTAACAGGGAATTCATCAATGCCAGAAGAAGTGGTCCACCCGGGCCATTTAGCACCAGACAGGCTACAAGAACATCCAGCATATTCAGAGACACTCCGCATGCATTACACACCGCTCCACTGCAACGCAAGCCGCAAATCCTCACCAAGGATGGCGCGGGTGCCCAGTGGTCGACCCTCCCGGTTCAGCACATCCACCAACCACTGCGCCTCTTCCCGCAAGGCACGGTTAATGCGCAGCTTTCGCAGCCGGGTGGGCGTCATCTCGAAACGCTGCAGGCGCCCGGTTGCCGACTCCAGGGACAGAAAATACATCAACCCCAGTTCACCCCGGAACTCCTCGTGCCCGGTAATACCCTCGTAATCGGAGAGTAGATCACCACAGCCATAGAGAATGGGGCGCTCCCTATAGACCTCGATCCCCTTGACGTGATGCGAGGAATGACCATGGATTACATCGACCCCTGCCCTGTCGATCAGACCATGGGCAAAGTCGCGCTGCAGATGAGGAATGCTGTAATCCCAGTTGCCGCCCCAGTGGATCGAGACAATGGCAATGTCGCCGGCACGCTTAACGTGCTGCACCTGCTCCGCAAGAGTGTCAACACTCGCCATTGAGAGATCAGGCAATAGCTGTACCCCGGGCCGCTGGGAAGCGGCAGCCCAGCTCCGGCCAATACCACTGCTCTCGAACCCGCAGGAGAACACCAGTACCCGGCCCTTGCCCGGCACCGATATCACTGCCGGGGCCATCGCTTCCTCAAGGTCGCGGCCAGCACCGGCCCGCCGAATACCCGCCACATCCAGTGTCGCCAGTGTCTCCTGCAAGCCGGCAACACCCCAGTCGAGCACGTGGTTGTTGGCCAGTGCACAGCAATCCACGCCTGCCACCGTCAGGCAGCCGATATTTGCGGGGTGCATGCGGTAATTGATGCCCTTTGGCCGATACCTGTCGCTGACAGTGATTGCAGTTTCCAGGTTGATGATGCGCACATCGGGCACGGCCCGCTCCAGCTCCGCCAGTGCATCGCCCCATGGGTAGGCGAATTCCACGGGCTGTTTGACATCGCCATTCGTACGCTCGGCCAGACGGACGTAGTCGCGCGCGTCCCGGATATAGGGTTCATACAGCTGTGGATTGCCCGGATGTGGCAGGATCTGGTCGATGCCACGCCCGGTCATCACATCGCCGCACAGGAACAGGGTCAGCAACTGCGTCTTGTCACCACTCTGCGGGGATTCTTTCATGGCCGTCTGCATGGCAAGCACCTTCGGCCCGGCAACAGCGCACACCGCCGCCGCCCCGGCCAGCCTGAGGAAATGCCGCCTGGTTTGTGTTGGGTTATGAATATAATCAGCGCACAATGTAACCGACTTCGGTTCGTTGGTCCTGTAGTAGAGTCTAGCTCACGACAGCTGATTGTGCCGGCGCCCCCTTTAACAGGCTTGTACACTGGAGGCAGACTATGCGCTTGTCCCTGCCACGCTACCTGGCAATCCTGGTGCTGCTGACCGTGCACGTTTATGGCACCGCGTGTTATGCAGGACAACAGTCGTCCAGCCTGGAGCAATCGATCTGTGGACTCAAGGAGCCGTTCGTTTTCTGGCTGTGGGGTTCTGCCGCAGGAAAGCCCAATGCCGCACGACTGGCGCAGGCCACCAATGTCGAAGACGTCGCCATTACCAGCAGCGATGGCCGCATCCTGCGCGGCTACAAACTCAAGCCCCCCCATACCCGGGACGGCAAGGATATACCCAGGGGCTACCTGCTGGTGGCCCAGGGAAATGCCATGCTGGCGGACCAGATCATCGCACGTTTTGACCAGTTTGCCGGGCTGGGCTATGACGTCTATATCTTCGATTACCGTGGCTATGGCAGGTCAGAGGGCAAGCGCCGGCTGAAGGCGATACTCAATGACTACCACCAGATCATTCAACAGCTGGGCACACAGCCGTACCAGAGTCGGGCCTTCTACGGCATGTCGTTTGGGGGTGTGGTGCTGCTTGACGCCTTGCGACACCAAGCGGGCGAAATGACGGTGGTCATCGATTCGACGCCGAGCCGCTTGTCCGACTACGGCTGTCCCGCCGCGCACGACCCGGTCAATAACCTGCCCCGGGACGCCGGCAACTTGCTGGTCATTGCCGGCGCCAGGGACCGGGTCGTCAAACCGGGAGCATCCAGGGAATTGCTGGAGCTGGCACAACACCGCGGTGCAACGGTGCTCCGGGACCCCGCCTGGGGCCATCCCTTCATGGACAGCCATACTCAGCGACGGCTGGAAGCCGTGCGCCGGTTTCTGTTACAGGAGTAACCACAGGCATACTCCATCCAATAGCCACAGTGTGGCTTTAACTATGTTTTGTAACTGATTGTTGTTATTTACTTACTAGCGGTGTCGCCAATGCAATTTGCAGTACTGCGCATAACCGTGCAGGACTGAATCCAGCAAAAGTTCGGCAACAGTTATTTTACCTACGGACCTGATTGGCAGAAGAAACAGCGACCCCCAGATCGCCGAATAAATATCCGAGATCGGTCAGGAACCAGTCTTTCCCCAGTTACAGAAACACACGCTATAACGGGGTTCCAATCGGTGACTTTCGGCCGATACTGTCGTTAAGCCATTGATTATATAAGCAGCGACTAAACGACCGGTTACGGGCGGTGGTCTCAATGGGTCGACGCAACACCTTCGTAAGGCTGCGCTCTTGGGCCTCTGCTTTCAATGTCTATTTGGAGTCATCCGAAGCGCTGGCGCAATAAGGGATTCGGATGGTCGTGCGAATACTTCGAAAAGCTGGTTAGCGCCGGGAAACGCTATCTGAGTAGGCGATCGAAGCAGTCAATGAAATCGGGATGGCGGTGTTACCAGCAATAGGTACTCGGTGTCCCCTTGTGTATTCGGCTATTCCTTTGATTCAAAACTATTTTTGTTAGGCAATAACTTTTCGGCAAAGTGTTGCATCGACCGGTTGAATCGACA
>DAOVYA010000217.1 GCA_030635865.1 Gammaproteobacteria bacterium
ACTTGCTGCTGCGGTAGCCGGTCTTGTGCTGTTCAAAGCGGTCGCCCGGCTCATGGATTGTGATGCCGACGTATAAACAGGGCATCCCCTCGATGTACCCCGGGTTCGCCTGGCGGAATTCCTTGCGCTCCAGCACTCCTGGATCGAGTGTTATGACATACAGCCTGCGACCCTGCCTGCGCCTGGCTGCCGCACGTGCCTGTTGCTTCCAGCGGAGGATCTTTTGATCCCGGTGCACGTCCTGCCGGGCCTGTTCTTCCGTTATATCCATCATTCAAAGGGGCCCTCACCAGCTACGAGCCGTTGACGGACGGCCTCCACGACCTGTTGTATGTAGCGGTCGGTCATTCTTGTGACCAGCCAGGCGGGGATGAGCCCGCCCGGCTCGCTGTATACGGCGTAACGCCCCTCGGTAGTATTCGGATTGCCAATGGACCGCAGTTCCCAGGATCCTGAAAACGCATCCGGCTGAACCCCGACCGAGAGATCAATGTCCGGGAACGGACGGTCGTCCAGTGCCCATTCGACCCGGTAGTACGGTTGGCGCGACCGGTGTTCTCTGCTGGTACTCCTGATGAGATAGACGCGATCGGCAACTGGCCCGGGGAAGCGCAAGTGATGATAGACCCACTGCGCGTTGCCTTCATGCGCCACAACCCGGCTTGTGAAAACATTCGGGATAAATTCCGCAAAATGCTCATAGTCCACCACGACCACGTGCACGCGTTCGGGCGGCGCATCAAAGGTCGCCACGATCATTGCCCGTGGAATGGACGAGCCCTCGACAGCACGGTGGTAGATTTTACCCGCGACGGTCGTCTCAATCAGCCTCCAGCCATCTGTATCAATAGCGCCACCCTGACCCGCGACCGGGCCTGCCAGCAACAGCCCGCCGACGAGACAAGCACAACGACCTGCCTTTTTCACGCGGGCCAGGAAACTTTTTTCATGGATTTCACTCAAACAGGGCATGTGAAGCAGTATGGCCTATACTGAAAATGTTGTAACGGAAACAAGCCAAAATCCCGTCATGCGTCACCATGAGGCCACCATGAAAACAGGAACCTCCCGCAAGCCCGTTGTGCTGATGCTTGTTCTGGCTGGCGCTTTCATAATTCAGGCCCTGGCTTTCCAGGCAAGTGCCGAAGATACGCCACAGGCGGTGACCCTGACACTCGGGGACTACCGCTTCGACCCGGACAGCATTGAAGTCCGGTCCGGTCAGCCGGTTACCCTGACCTTGATCAACAAGGATGGCATCACACCCCATAACTTCAGCCTTCAGGACACAAAAGCAGGACTGGATATCGATACCAGCGTGAGCGCCGGATCAACGTCGGTTATCGAATTCACCCCTGAACAGCCCGGCAGCTACACTTTCTACTGCAACAAGAAACTACCCTTCATGAAGAGTCATCGTGCTCGCGGCATGGAAGGAACCCTGCTTGTCCGGTAATGGGCGCACCGGGATAAAAGCATGAGGGTGCTACTCGTCTCTGCCAACAGGGAACTTATTCCGGACCCGATTTTTCCGCTCGGCCTTGCCTATATCGCGGCAGCTGCACGACAGGCAGGACACCTGGTTGCTGTTGCGGATCTCTGCTTTGGCAGTCGACCAATTCATGAACTGCAACAGCAGGTAAGAATGTTCAAACCAGACGTCATTGGTTTGTCGATTCGCAATGTCGATAATGCTGCCTACCCGCTGACGGTTGACTATCTCACACAACACCGGGAGGTCATTAATGCGATACGTGATGTCACACGTACACCGGTCGTACTCGGGGGCTCCGGTTTTTCGATTTTACCCGGGGCCTACATGCAGGCACTTGACGGAGACTACGGAATCAAGGGTGGAGACGAGCAAAACTTTGTCGCGTTACTCGATGCACTGGATAACAATCACGACCCGGGCGTTGTTCCAGGCGTCCTGGCCCGCAGCGGCAACCATCCAACCGGTGTAGACATTCAAACCCCGGCGAAGACCGACACAAACCGGGGCAATAGACTGCGGCCCGCACGCCACTTGTTTGATTATGCCCGTTACGTGCGTCGCGGCGGTACCGGCAACATTCAGACCAAGCGCGGCTGCGTATTCAAATGCAACTACTGCACCTACCCGTTACTGGAAGGTAATCGCTTCCGGGTACGCGACGCCCGTGACGTGGTTGACGAAATCGAGGACCTGTTACGCGAGTATGGCCGACATCCTGTCTTCTTTGTTGATTCCCTCCTGAACTTCCCGCGTGGTCATGTCGAAGGCATTTGCGAAGAGATACTGCGGCGCAAACTGAATGTACGCTGGAGCTGTTATGCCACACCCGTCAAACTTGACAGGCGGCAGGCACAACTCATGGCGCAGGCCGGCTGCGAGGGTATCGAACTGGGTAGCGATGCTATAGATGATGGGCAACTCGAACGGCTGGGTAAATCATTTGACGCCGCAACCGTTGTGCATGCCAACCAGTATTGTCTCGATGCCGGGTTGCGTGTCTGCCATTCCCTTATTTTCGGTGGCCCCGGTGAAACAGAGTCCAGCATACGGAGTACCTGTCGTGCCCTGCAGGAAATGCGGCCAACGGCCGTGGTCGCCATGACGGGTGTACGCGTTTATCCCGGCACACCACTGGCCGGGCAGTTGATTTCCAGCGGCAAAATGGCTGGCAATGATATCGGACTCATGCCAGCGTTCTATATTGAACCCGGTGTTGCAAACTTTTTGCCTGCATACCTGCAGCAGCAGGCCCGCAAGGCAGGCAACTGGGTGCTGCCGGGCATGGAGCCGCCATTACTGCCCATCAGCCAGCGCATCCTGCGGGCACTCGGTGTTTCCGGCCCGCTGTGGCGCCTGCTGCGTTATTCCTGGATGCGCCAGATCAGCCGCACAAAATTTCGCCGCCCCGCGACCAGCTGGGGCATTCCTAACCCACGGAGGACATTGCCATGAACCTGTTACATAGAAAGCTGGAATCTGATTACCGCGATGCGATGGGGCAACTGCTGGTGTTGTACACCCAGGTTGACCGCTTGATCATGGAGGCCTGCGCAGAACGTATTGCGAGCGCACCGGACGAAGCCGCCAAGCTGGGGCTCGCCAAACAGGTCGGCGATGAATCCCGGCACGTAAACATACAACGCGAATGGATGGAAAAGTTCGGCACCAGTGAAACACCCGTCATTTCAGAACAACAGGAAAAGGCGATTCTCGATCACTTCAGGCAGCTCGACTGGCTCGACTTCCTGGCAGACATGTACCTGTGCGTTGAAGCACTGGGCAGTGACGCGGTCGAACAGGTCGTGCCGCTCGCCGATCCGGGCACAAAAGAATCACTGCGCATCCCGCTGCAGGACGAGCTCGATCACATCGCCTTTGGTGTTAATCGCCTGAAACAGGAACTGTCACACATGGCACCTGCCGAACGCGAGGCCTTCCTCGACCGTATCCCGGAACGCATCCGGATGCTGAACCAGTCCTTCCATGGCATGGGGCTGAATGTAAAGGTCCTGTTCGAAGCCGTCGGTGCCGACTATGGCGAGCTTTGCAAATCAGTTCTGCAGCGCAAGGATGAAGTCCTGAAGGAAGTATCGGAGCCGCTTGCGGCCTGAGTTTTTACAAGGAAGAGCAACATGGGCAAAACACACGCTTGCACGACGGCATTGCCGGTGCGTTGATGCTGGTTGGAAAAAAGGGTGTCTGGGCACATTTGTCTTTTAGATGCAGCATCAGGTTTCTTTGGGCGCCTGTGACGGAACTTCCTCGGGTTGTCCGGGCGGAACTTCCTCGGGCTGTCCGGGTGGTACTTCCGGTGGTGGCTCGGGCGTGGTTTCGGGTGGCCCACCCGGAGGAAT
>DAOVYA010000276.1 GCA_030635865.1 Gammaproteobacteria bacterium
CCGCTATCGATTTGTCAATGATACCGGTGAGAAGCCCTATCATGGCTTCCTGGGCGCGCCAATTATTCAGCATGGCCGGGTACTGGGTGTGCTGGTTGTCAGGCAGCGCGAGGTGCGCAAGTTTGATGATGAGGAAGAAGCCTTCCTGGTGACGCTGGCCGCGCAATTGGCCGGCGCCATTACACATGCCGGCGCCAGCGGTGATATCTCAAGTGTACTGGAGGCCGTGGATGAAGTTTCCATTTCACTGAAAGGTCTGCCCGGTGCATCCGGCGTCGCGATTGGCCAGGCAATGGTCGTTTATCCCCCGGCGAACCTGGACGCCGTCCCGGACCGCAAGGTTGATGATATTGAGGTGGATATAAAAAACTTCAATGAAGCGGTAGCCGCAGTTCAGGATGATATCAGTGACTATGCCAATCGCATGTCTGCAGTCCTGCCTGTGGAAGAGTTGGCATTGTTTGATGCCTTGCTGCTGATGCTGGGAGGCGACAGCCTTGTCGGTGAGACGATAGAGCGGATACAGGCCGGTAACTGGGCACCGGGTGCCTTGCGCGAAACCATAGCGGAACACGTGCAGGTGTTTGAATCCATGGAGGACTCCTATTTGCGTGATCGCGCCAGTGATATTAATGACCTGGGACGCAGGATCCTGACGCACTTGCAGAGCGACCGACCCGCGAGCCGTGTGGCCTATCCGAAGACCGTACTGGTTGGCGAGGAAATCAGCGCCGGGCAACTGGCGGAGGTACCGCCGGAGATGTTGGCCGGGATAGTTTCAGCCTCGGGTTCCAGTTCGTCGCACGTGGCTATTCTCGCGCAGGCCATGGGTATTCCCGCCGTGATGGGTGTGAAAGACCTTCCGGTCGCCCGCCTGGAAAGCCAGACAATGATCGCCGATGGTTACCGCGGTGATGTGCTTGTCAATCCTTCCGTGCTTGTTCGCAAGGAATACGTGCGTTTGCATGCAGAGGAATCCGAACTCACCGAGGAGCTGCAACAAGTGGCGGACATGCCCTCGGTAACACCGGATGGTATCTCCATTCCACTGTATCTGAACACCGGACTGGTCTCCGGAATTGAGACGTCGAATCAGAGCAAATGTGATGGTGTCGGGTTGTATCGTACCGAGATTCCTTTTCTGGTCAGGGAACGCTTTCCTGGTGAAGAAGAACAAATGCGGATTTATCGCAAGACCCTGGAAGCCTATGCACCAAATCCTGTGACCTTGCGGACCCTGGATATCGGCGGCGACAAGATGCTTTCGTATTTTCCGGTACAGGAAGAAAACCCGTTCCTCGGATGGCGGGGTATCCGGATTTCTCTGGACCACCCGGAAATATTCCTGACGCAATTGCGGGCCATGTTGCGTGCCAGTGCTGGACTGAATAATCTCACCATCATGTTGCCAATGGTCTCGTCGGTCACGGAACTTGACAGGGCACTGGTGTTGATCAACCAGGCCTATGAAGAACTGCTGGAGGAGGGTGAAGATATTTCTCGTCCGCCAATAGGCATCATGATCGAGGTGCCATCAGCGGTTTACCAGGTTGCCGCCATGGCTCAACGGGTGGACTTCTTCTCAATCGGCACCAACGATCTCACGCAGTACCTGTTGGCGGTTGATCGAAATAATCCACGGGTAGCATACCTGTACCAGAGCTTGCATCCTGCGGTTTTACGCGCGATACAACAGGTGGTTCAGGAGGCGCACAAGCTCGGGAAACCTGTCAGTGTTTGTGGAGAAATGGCGGGAGACCCGGCAGCCGTGCTGGCATTGCTGGGGCTGGGGGTGAATAGCTTGAGTATGAGTGCCAGCAGCTTGCCGCGGGTGAAATGGGTGATTCGCAGCTTCACCAAGGATGAGGCCGGGGAGTTACTGCAGCAGGCCCTGTTGCTGGAAGAACCCTATGCCATCCGGGACCTCTATAACAGTGTCCTCGAACAGGGTGGGCTTGGCGGCCTGGTACGTGCTGGTAAGTAACTATCTTTCTCTATTATTAAATTCACGGGCCAGCCTGTATTCCATATGTTTGAGAATTCGCCGGCCGGTGAGTGCAATGGAGAAAAGCAGACAGACGGCTCCGAAGCTCAGAAAGTCTACCGGTGCCAACCCCAGCAGGCGTGGTGTATAGACGCTGGCAATGTGTATCAGTTTTAATGCAATACCGGTAAAAATACTTATTGAGCCTGTTATGATCGCCGCTTCGATAATGAAACGTGAGAGTGTTTTCCCCATGACCTTATCCCCCTTCTGTCTCAAAGCGCATTTTTATTGATCTGGGGCGATTATACCGGTTTTTGTGGATCAGGATTCTGAAATGAACAACAGGAGAGAAAAGATGCAGATAATTGGCAGAACTTCCGGAAAGGCGGGTGCCTGGTGTGTTTCACTGATGCTGGTTTTTGGCCTTGCTATTTCAGGTAGTGTACATGCAAAGTCAGCAACCGAAATCGAGATCGAGGTTGGCGAGACCCTCAAGGAATTCAAGCAGAAAATTAAGGGCGGTGCCGAATTTCTGAAACGGGCAAGCGGGGTGCTGGTATTTCCGACCGTGCTCAAGGCGGGTTTCGTGCTGGGTGGTGAATACGGGGAAGGTGCCCTGCGCGTTGGCGGCAAGACGGTGGATTACTACAGCACGGCTGCAGCCTCGCTCGGATTCCAGGTCGGCGCACAAGCCAAGTCGATTGTCGTGGTATTCATGAACAGTGAGGCGCTGGCAAATTTCCGTAGCAGCGAGGGCTGGAAGGCGGGTGTTGATGGCTCGGTGGCATTGGTCGAATGGGGCGTTGGCGAAGACATCAATACCATAGACATTAAAGATCCGATTGTCGGGTTTGTTTTCAGCAACAAGGGCCTGATGTTCAACCTGAACCTTGAAGGCTCGAAGTTTACCAAACTGGAGAAGTAAGAAGTAAGAAGTAAGAAGTAAAGAGTAAAAAGTAATGAGCGGCTGTCCAGCCGAAGTAACTAATCATCTTGTACACTTCTCACTTCTTACTTCTTACTTCTTACTTCTCCAGTTTGGTAAACTTCGAGCCTTCAAGGTTCAGGTTGAACATCAGGCCCTTGTTGCTGAAAACAAACCCGA
>DAOVYA010000140.1 GCA_030635865.1 Gammaproteobacteria bacterium
CAGGGGAGCGCCTTCAGCCACTCGGCCACCTCTCCGGGATATGACAACGGGATAGTGCTTGCCATGTGCTACACCGTCGGCGCATAGCATACCTATGTGATTTTATGAGGTAAAGATGGTGCTGTAAAAGATGTGTCGGGTGGGTCAGTTGGTACCGTCTTTCTCTTGCTGTTCATTCTTGATGCGCTCGTAGATCTCTTCCCGGTGGACAGCAATTTCTCTTGGCGCATTAACACCTATCCTGACCTGATTCCCTTTAACGCCCAGTACGGTAACAGTCACTTCATCACCGATCATCAACGTCTCTCCCACTCTTCTAGTTAGAATCAGCATTGGTCCATCTCCTTGTTGTCCAATTGTTCCCAGTCAGTGTTTATTGTAGTTATTCTGTTAGATAGAGGATGTATTGCCGGGGTCCGGCTTTATTTTTCTCCTGGCGCCTGTTAGCCCACTAAGGATATATATAAAGTGCAGGCAGGGCAATATTCTGGAAATAATCTAAATAACAACACTTAATATAAGTATTTGTTGTTTATGCTAGATTTTTTCGGGTTGTGCCAGATCGAATGCCTCATGCAGAATCCTGACACCCAGTTCCAGGTACTTTTCATCGACCACGACTGATATCTTGATTTCGGATGTCGAAATCATGCGAATATTTACCCCTTCTTTTGCAAGGGCTGCAAACATGGTTGAGGCGATTCCGGCATGTGAGCGCATGCCGACACCCACCAGGGAAAGCTTGACGATCTTGTCGTCGCCGGAAACCTCCCGGGCACCCAGTTCATCAGCAGTACGGGAGAGTATTTCCAGGGCCCGGCTATAATCATTACGGTGAACAGTAAACGTAAAATCAGTCGTGGCACCGTCAGGTGCGACGTTCTGGATAATCATGTCTACCTCAATGTTGGCATCTGCGATCGGGCCCAGCAGCTGGTATGCAACACCCGGTGTATCAGGCACACCCAGAATGGTTAATTTTGCTTCATCCCGATTAGAGGCAATGCCTGATATCAGCGCCTGTTCCATTTCTTTATCCTCACAAGTGATCAGCGTCCCCTCGCCCTCTTCAAAAGAAGAAAGCACCCGTAGCGGTACATTGTAGCGACTGGCAAAACTCACAGACCGGATCTGGAGTACTTTTGACCCAAGACTCGCCATCTCCTGCATTTCTTCATAAGTGATCCGGTCCAGGCGGCGCGCTTCCGGCACCAGTCGCGGGTCAGTGGTGTACACGCCATCCACATCCGTATAAATCTGGCATTCGTCCGCCTTGAGTGCAGCCGCAAGCGCAACCGCTGTGGTATCCGATCCCCCACGACCCAGGGTCGTGATATTGCCATTGTCATCCACACCCTGGAACCCGGCCACGACAACGACCCGGCCGGCCGCCAGGTCAGCATGGATGCGCTTGTCTTCAATTTCCCGGATACGTGCCTTGTTGTGCGTACTGTCCGTGCGAATATGCACCTGGGAACCGGTATAGGAGCGTGCCGCACAACCGCGTTTTTCCAGTGCCATGCTCAACAGCGCAATCGTGACCTGCTCACCCGTTGACAGCAAAACATCAAGTTCACGGGGAGTCGGGTGATCAGAGATATCTTCAGCCAGAGCAAGCAAACGGTTGGTTTCGCCACTCATTGCTGAAACCACCACCACGACATCATTCCCTTTTGCACGCGAGTCCATGACCTTGTCAGCCACGTGCTCGATGCGCTCGGTTGATCCGACCGATGTGCCGCCGTATTTTTGTACGATGAGTGCCATGTGTTTGTTTACTTCAATCCTGTCCTACAACTGCTCGACCCAGCCGCTGACCGATGCGAGCGCAGCGTCAAGATTCTCGGGCTGGTTACCGCCGGCCTGTGCCATATCGGGACGACCGCCACCCTTGCCACCGACCTGTGAGGCAACAAAATTGACCAGTTCCCCGGCCTTCACTGTCGCAGTCTGCTCCCTGGTCACGCCGGCTACCAGGCTTACCTTGTCACCGTCAACGGCGGCCAGCACCACGGCGGCAGCACCCAGCTTGTTCTTTAATTGATCAAGCGTCTCGCGCAATACCTGTGCGTCGGCCCCGTCGAGGCGCGCCGCCAGTACCTTGATACCCTTGATCTCCACGGCCTGTGACGCCAGGTCACTGCCCTGGCTGCTGGCCATCCTGCCTTTCAGCTGACGCAGCTCCTTTTCGAGACCGCGCTGCTTCTCAAGCAACTGCGCAACCTTCTCGTCGACATCATCACGGTTACCCTTGACCATATCTGCGATCCGCTGCAGGCGCTGTTCGTTTGCGGCCAGCCAGCGCATGGCGGCCTCACCGGTTACCGCTTCGATACGACGCACGCCCGAGGCGATGCCGGTTTCAGCGGTAATCTTCAACAGGCCGATATCGCCCGCATGCTCCACATGCGTACCACCACAAAGCTCAACTGAAAATTCACCAATGGACAATACCCGAACATCTGCACCGTATTTTTCACCGAACAGGGCCATGGCGCCGGACTCAAGCGCCGCATCAACCGACATGACGCGCGTCTCGGCGGCTGCATTGGCACGAATCTGCTGGTTGACAAGGTGCTCGATCTCGGCAAGTTGCTCTGGAGTCACCGGTTCATAATGTGCAAAGTCAAAGCGCAAACGCCCGGGGTCAACCAGCGAACCTTTTTGCTGCACGTGATCACCGAGCACCTTGCGCAAGGCGGCATGCAACAGGTGGGTACCGGAATGATTCAGCACAATCGCCTGTCGTCTGCGCCAGTCAACCCGTGCTTCAACGGCATCGCCAACGCGCAAGGCGCCACTGCCAACCTGACCAATATGCGCAATCGCATCACTGCCCTGCTTTTGCGTATCACTGACTTCAAAAACACCATTGACCGCCATCAACTGTCCGCGATCACCCACCTGGCCACCGGATTCTGCATAGAACGGTGTCTGGTCCAGCATCACGATGCCGGACTCACCCGGCCCCAGCTCATCGACCGCCTCGCCTTCCCTGAACAGCGCCACGATACCGGCCTTATCCTCCAGGTGATCATAGCCGGTAAACGCGGTACTGCCGTCAAATTGCAGGTTATCTGAATAGTCCGATCCAAACTGGCTGGCTGCCCGGGCACGACTGCGCTGCCCTTCCATGGCCGTATTAAAGCCATTGGTGTCAATCGTCAGGCCGCGCTCGCGGGCAATATCGGCCGTCAGGTCCATGGGAAAACCGAAGGTGTCGTACAGCCTGAAAACCGTTTCACCCGAAATCTGCGAACCCTGCAACTTTGCAAGATCGTCTTCGAGAATGCGCATGCCCTGCTCCAGGGTCTCGGCAAAACGCTCCTCTTCGAGCTTGAGGATACGTTCGATGTGTGCCTGGCTCTCTTTTAACTCCGGGTAGGCGACACCCATTTCATCACAAAGCGGCGCTACCAGTTTGTAGAAAAACATCTCCTTGATACCCAGCTTGTAACCGTGTCGAACCGCACGGCGAATAATACGTCGCAATACGTAACCGCGCCCTTCATTGGACGGCAGTACGCCATCGGCAACCAGAAAGGCACAGGAGCGAATATGATCGGCAATGACACGCAGGGAGTTATTTGCCAGGTCATCCGTCGCAGCTATTTTTGCAGCGGCCCGGATAAGGTTCTGAAACAGGTCGATATCATAATTGTTGTTTTCCCCCTGCATGATGGCAGCCAGGCGCTCCAGCCCCATCCCGGTATCGACTGAAGGCTTTGGCAGGGGATGCAATTTACCGGAAGGGTCCCGGTCATACTGCATGAACACCAGGTTCCAGATTTCGACATAGCGATCACCGTCTTCTTCCGGGGTACCGGGTGGGCCACCGGCTATATCTTCACCGTGATCGAAGAAAATCTCCGAACAGGGTCCACACGGCCCGGTATCCCCCATCGACCAGAAGTTATCCCTGGCGCCTATACGCTTGAGCCGGGCCGGATCAACCTTTATTTCCTCAAGCCAGATCCTGGCCGCCTCGTCGTCGTCCTCGAAGACCGTAACCCACAGCTTCTCGGGGGGAAGCTTGAGAACCACCGTTAAAAATTCCCAGGCATAGGCAATGGCTTCCCGCTTGAAGTAGTCGCCGAAGCTGAAGTTACCCAGCATCTCGAAAAAGGTGTGATGGCGCGCGGTATAGCCGACGTTCTCCAGGTCATTGTGTTTGCCACCGGCACGCACACATCGCTGACTGCTGGCGGCCCGCTGGTAGCCGCGTTTTTCCTTGCCGAGAAAAATATCCTTGAATTGCACCATCCCGGCATTGACAAACAGCAAGGTTGGATCGTCGGCGGGCACCAGCGAACTCGACGCGACCACGGTATGGTCACGCTCCCTGAAAAAGTCCAGGAAGGCCTGGCGAAGTTCTGCACTGCTGATCATAAAACGGGTTCTGCTGCCTGCGTGTTGTCAGAGGTCTTATTATTCAGGGATTTGGGATGGATTGGAACATCTTTCGTCATTGCGAGGAACGAAGTAACGCGAATGAACAGCCCCCGTCTTTGCGAGGAACGCAGTGACGCGGCAATCTCATCAAGTCCGCTGCCAGCTTCACGAGATTGCCGCGCTTCGCTCGCAATGACGGGGGTGTTTAGGAATTGCCACGTCAATTCGTTCTTCGCAATGACGTATAAATCAGATTCGTAGTCCGGATGAAACGAAGTGAAATCCGGGAAATGCGTGGCCTCCTCCCGGATTACGTTTCACTTCATCCGGGCTACGCTCTATTTATCCCTGAACGCCTGTGAAATTTGATCGGCAGTAAAACCACGCTGCTGCAGGAAACGCATCTGCCGGCTACGTTCTTTATAGTCTCCCGGCAGGTTCGTTCCATATTTTTTCTCACGCACCTGCCTGACAAGCTCCAGCCATTGCCGGTCGTACCCGGCAATACTGTCATTAATCAGGTCAGCCTCGATACCACGCTCGCGCAATTCCGCATGGATCTTCTGCGGTCCTGATCCACGCTGGAACCGGGAATAAACAAATGACTCGACAAACCGGGTATTACTCAACAGATTTTCCGCAACCAGGTCGGCGACCGTGGTCTCGACCAGGCCAGCATCGAAACCACGCGTTGCCAGTTTACGGATTAATTCACGTTCGCTGTGCTCGCGACGAGCCAGCAAGTCCATCGCGGACTTTCGAACACAGGCTGGATCACTCGCCTGCTCAGGCTTCAGCTTCGAGTTCCTCTTCCTTCTCTGCGACTGGTGCCACATCAAACAGTTCGGCCCGGATTTTGGCCTC
>DAOVYA010000090.1 GCA_030635865.1 Gammaproteobacteria bacterium
AAGGGGACGGAGGGATTTAAAAATAATCCCTCCGTCCCCTTTCCCTGAATCGGAATATCTAGATGGAAGAAAGCGACTTATTGGCTACGGCTACAATAGCAGGCACCTCTGTTGGCGCCAGGCTGACAGTGTATTGGATAGCACCATTGCCGTGCGGTGTGGCCTGGTTACGCAGCGTGCATGTTGCCCAGTCTCTACCGGTGCAATTTGCTTTTGGGCATTCGAATTCACAGACAGACAGTTCTTCCGGGACTTCTGCAACGAGTATCTTGAACAGTCGATCAAACATGGCGCTCCCCTGTTATTGATTTATCCGTTCACAGTGTATCTATTCACCCTTAAGTGGCAGCAATTCTCATGCCAATGGCCGACATGCTTTTCGATAACATATGGTTAGGTGGATCAGGCTTGATCCGGGTGAGGTCGCAACCAGATAATTATGCAGTTTATGTCACCGATTGGCGACGCCAGGACAGCGAAATCAGCTAACAAT
Organism: Gammaproteobacteria bacterium; assembly: GCA_030635865.1. Taxonomy (GTDB): domain Bacteria; phylum Pseudomonadota; class Gammaproteobacteria; order UBA9214; family UBA9214; genus UBA9214. Next base: position 494 of record DAOVYA010000090.1, read on the forward strand.
GTGAAGTAGCAATATTCAGGCTGTCCCCGATTGACGACGGGTTGGATCGTCGACGTAATGTAAAAGGGGACGGAGGGAATAAATTTTGTGAGTTGCTTGGGTCCGACCCTATGCAGTTCAACAGAAAACAGCTACCCAGGCGATACCAGTAATAATAGGGGACAGACCCCAATTCCCACTAATATCTGACCATCCCGGTCATTAGTTTCTGACAGACATCCTCTGCTGTTAGCACTACATTGTTCTCTGAGTCCAGAGTTTGAATCTACAGACAAGGAGGTTTGTAATGCCGCGACGTGCCCGCCTGGCGCTAGCTGGTATACCCTGGCATATCATCCAGCGAGGCAATAACCGCTCGGCCTGTTTCTATGCGAAAGATGATTACCGCCGTTATTTGGGTACGTTGCATCAGCAGGCCGTTAAGCACGGCTGCAGGATTCATGCTTACTGCCTGATGACCAACCATGTCCATATGCTTGTGACGCCTGAGCGGGTAGACAGTGCCTCATTGATGATGAAACACTTGGGGCAGCGCTACGTGCAATATATCAACCGGACATACCGTCGCAGTGGTACCCTCTGGGAAGGCCGCTTTCGTTCTTGTCTGGCACAGGACGAAACCTATGTCCTTGCCTGCTATCGCTATATCGAACTGAATCCGGTTCGTGCATGCATGGTGAACCACCCGGCTGACTATCCATGGTCAAGTTACCGGTTCAATGGCCAGGGAATGGCAAATGAGCTGCTGACACCACACCCGGAGTACGTAGCGTTGGGAGCCTCATCGGAGTCTGGTTGCAGGAACTACCGTGCACTGTTTCGTACACATATGGAACCGGGCCTGATAGATGAAATACGGCAGGCAACAAACGGAAACTTTGTGCTGGGTAATGAGCGTTTCAGCAGGGAGATTGCTGAGATGCTGCAGCGCCGTGTGACGCCAAACAGGGCAGGGAGGCCGCCAGTAAATGAACTATAATCGTGGTCTGTCCCCACGATTTTTATCGCCACGATTTGAAGGGCAATGAAATACTTTTCAACCAATGAGATAGATCAACACGACCGTCACCAATGCTACCGCCAGACTTTGCAGACCACTCCAGAGCCAAAAGGTACCGCCAACGCGACCGAGAAACACGCCGAGTAAGAATATAATCACCAGCGCCACAGCCATCGCTGCTGGTAGTGGTGCAAGCGGCAGCACCAAACCACTGCGTGCAAGCCACAGCGGTACGATGATAATCAGGGCAATAAGCAGCGGGGCGATGCCGTTGACCAGAGCAACCAGCCAGGGTATCCAGGTCGTAGCCCGGGCGTGGTGGCTCTCATCTAGCGATACCGCCATCGACTTTTCTAGTTGCGCCAGGCTGCGGCGTCGCTCCGCTGACTCACTGATGTAAGCGCTGGATATCCCGCTCATGCCGAGGGCTAGTGCCGCAGCGAGGCAGGTTGTGATCACTACCGCAAGGTCGACACGATTACTGACGTAGAAGCCCATGATCAACCCGAGCATTGTCAATGCACCGTCAAAGCCATTAACGACGAAGTAGCGGCGCATGATTTCCTCGGAGTGGGAAACCTCCAGCAGGGTTTTTAGCTGTTTCAACATTATCGTGGTCCCCTGCATGCCATTGGAGAATCACTTGCCGACGACAGAAACCTCGTCGATGCTGTGAAGGGAAGCACCGTTTTCACTGATCGCACCGCTGATGAGCTCAAAATCCAGTCTGTCACCCTCGATCGCCACCTGCAGTGTCTCAGTTTCTTCATCTACCTCCAGCACCTGGATATCGACTTGGTAACCTTCCCCCAAGGCAGCAAGGGCTCGAGCAAACTTGAGGACATTGGGCTGGTGCGGTTTGAGTACATCAAGAACGAGGCGTTGGACATTGGCCATTGAAATTCCTTAACCCTTGAGAATGAAAAAAATAAGACCTAAGACCATAGTGTCACCCAGCACACGGCGGCTGGCAAGTCACCTGGGTTTCCCATTGCGTAGCAGACTCCCGACTATGTAAAAAGTCTTCATATCTCAGTGACTCAATCCGGCTTGTTTACACTATTAAACCTCACTGCTTTATACTGCTGACAAGAATGATTTCCCTTCGAGGAGAATAAAGGGTGTCAGAGCACATTTAATGCTTATATTAGGAAAAAATGTGCTCTGACACCCTTTTCCACCGAAACCGTGTCTGACCCAGACCTTTTTATCTCCCTGCTCACCATCGAACTGATGATTCCATGGGCCCAGTCCCTGAAGGACAAACGTAGTGCCGTGCACGGTCTGAAGGATCGTCTGCGTTCCCGTTTCAACGCCTCGGTTGCCGAGGTGGCCTATCAGGACAAATGGCAGCGGGCGGTAATCGCTGTCTGTATCCTTGGTAGTGATAGACGACAGCTGGAATCGGAAATGGCCAAGGTCCGTCAGCTGTGCGAAGAGGCCCAGGACTTGCAGATTGCTGATATGCATCAACAATGGTTATAGAAACGAAAATCAAGGTGTCAGCGTACTCGAAGCGCTGGGCCCAACAGAAAACCGCTTGCCAGGCGATACCAGCGCCTGGCGCGGCGCAAGTGAGGCCGGGCTGAAGGTGACAGGTGCGCCGTCACCCTGTACTACGCGCACTGACATGGGTGAATTCACCACTGGCCATTGTCCCTTGAGTACGTTGTTAGGTTCCTCGCCGGTAAAACCAAGATAACGGTAGCGCCCATAGTGCGGCAGCTTGCTTCCCAGGCCGGGCAGGTCGGCAGCAGAACCGGCCGCGAGCCAACCCAGTGCCTGGTCGGGGGCATTCGGCTGCCGGCCCAGTACGGCCAGCGAGTGTGTTTGCGGCGTCAGCGTGGTTCCTGCAATGCGCACCTTATCGCCGATTTGTACAAAGTCATACGCCTTCAGTGCAGTGTTTAATTGCGGTCGAAATCGGTTGTGCCAGCCAAACAGCCACACGGCCCGGTCATCGGGCAGGGTCTGCGCTTCGGTGTCAGAAACGATTTTTACATGCCCGGGTTTTTCCTGCTGCCAGCGATTGGCAAGTGCACGGTAGGCCTGTTTCAGATCTGCCGGTGCCCTGTCCGCAAGTACCACCAGCACCTGTTCGGAGCCCATGGCCTGGCTGACGGCCGGGGGAATCTCGTTGCGGTACAAGCGGCGAAAGACATCGAACTCAGGATCGACTTCGAGTTGTACCGGCCGTGCCGGTAGCGTGAGGGCGAGCGTCTGCTGCCTGTGCCTGATGGTGACCTGGGTCTGGTAAGCCTTGTCGACGCCGTCCATGTGCACGGCCACCGGCAGTCTTACGCTATACGCCGGCCCGGCTTGCGTCTGCTCGATAACGGCAGTCAGACGATAGTTGTCGCCCTCGGGCTCTGCGCGCGCCTTGCTGATGCTGAACTGCGGTGCGCCTGTGCGTTGCACCCACTGGTGGAAGAAGTCATCCAGCGGTTCACCGGCAACAGCCGCAAAGCTGCTCTGTACGTCTGTGAAGCCGGCGACCTTGAAACGGTATTGCTGATAGAAAGCCTGCAAACCCTGCTCGAATGCAGCATCGCCCAGTTGCCGGCGCAACATGTGAAACAGCATCAGCGTCTTGCCATAGCCGACCGCCTCGGTGCGCGCGCTGTGCCGGCTGCGGAAGGCGGTGAGCGGAAAGTCATCCTGCCGGCTGACATAGTCGGTGTATTTCTGCAGTGTATTGCGTCGGTATTCGCTCCCGCCGCCACGTTGTTCCTTGATCAGGTGATCGGCGAGGTAACTGGTGAGGCCCTCGGCCCAGTTGCCGCTGTCGTAGTCCACATACACGCTGTTGCCCCACCAGTTGTGCAGGATCTCATGCGGGTAGGACGAAGACAGAATGAAAGGGAAACGGATCACGCGTGAGCCCAGTAAGGTGAACGAGGGCATGCCGTAGCCGGTTTCCCAGAAGTTCTCGACCATGGCGAACTTTTTGAACGGATAGGGGCCAATCAGGGCGTCGTAGAACGCGATGTACTGATGGGTGGTATCGAGGTATTTGCGGGCAAGTGCTGCATCGGGTTCGCGCAGCAGCACCATCGCGGTGACACCCTTGTCGACACTCGAGTAGGCGCTGAAGGGGCCGGCTATCAGGTAGATTTCTTCCTGTGGGGTGGTGGCACGCCAGTGTTCGCCGGGCGTGCTGCCACTGGCTGGCTGCATGTCGAGGTACTCGCCCTGGCTCATGCTTTTCCAGGCTGCCGGTAAATGGACCTCAAGATCAAACGTGACCAGTGTGTCGTCGATATGCGGATACCAGACACTGGTGCCGGAGAGAAACACGCCCTGCGGTGAAATGATGCCCTGTGTTTCCTGGAAGCTGCGCGCGTACTCTTCGCCCTGGCTTTGCAGGGCGTGCGCGATGTTGCCTGTGTAGTGCAGGGTAAAACTGTTTTCCCCGTGTGCGAGATCCAGGCGATAGCGGCGCGGTGAGATGCCAGTTGACTGGCTCAATGCCGGCGTGCTGCTATCGGTCCGTTGTGGAAGCTCGACCAGCTGTGCGTTGTCGCTTTGCAGTTGCGGCTTCAGGGCGGGGTGCAGGGAAAAGGTCAGTGATGACGGGTGGCCAACCGGCAGGGTGACGGTATCGCGCACCTCGATGCCGGCAGTGTCGGGCTGCAGGGACACGTCGAGGGCATGATGGACCTGTGCCGCGGCCACCCACGGCAGCCAGAGTATACAGACCAGCCCGGCGATGAACCCTTGCTGTTTTTGCATGTTATTTCAGCATGAGTGTGTAGCTCAGGTTCTTCTCGAACAACAGCAGGCGCTTGCGCACGATATCAATACTGATGGTGTCGCCGGGCTGCTTGTCCCACAACGCCAGGCGCAGGTCGGTGATGTTGTTGATGGCATTGTTGTCGATGGCGGTGATACGGTCGCCGGCTTTTATATCGACTGCCGCACAGGCACCGTCTTCGGTGCAGGCGGCAATGATGACCTGGTCCTTGTCGTCTTTCAGCAGGACGCCCAGTGTCCCGGCGGGCGGCAGCGGGCGCTCCTCGGGCAACAGCAGGAAGTCGGCAAGACCCGGTTTCACCGGGCCGTCCCAGCTGTTGAGGATGATGGCCGCCGTTACTTCCGTACGCCGTTGCAGGCGTTGCGGGATGGCGCTGCCCCAGGCCAGGTGCTGGTTGCCGGCGATGACAACCAGCTGATGATCCGGGTGTTCTTCAAGGTAGGCAGCGGCACGTTCGGCCATGCCTTCGTCCCACAGCAACTGGGCATCGAGGAAATGCTCGAAGCTATGCTCTTTGTCATTGGGATGATAGTCGAATACCTCTTTAATGCGCTGACGGTAGGCTTCATCGGCCGGGGCAATGTCGGCCGGTAGTTGCTGGCGATCCTCGTCGTTCAGGCCGTCAAGGCCGACGTGCCCCACCTTGCGGGTCAGCTCCATGGGTACGTTTAATGCGATCACCGATAGCCCGTGCTTGCGCGCATAACGCAGGATGGGTGCGTAGTGCCGGTAATCTGTGCGCCAGCGCCGGTAGTACTCGGTGGCGCGCAGCATGGCCTGTTCGTTGATGTTGCCCGCCACGTATTCATCCAGGAAGCGCTGGAAGGGCTGCTGAAACATTTCCATGCCGATGGTCAGCTGCGGGTGCAGCGCGTGCAGGCGGCGAATGATCTCCAGCTGGGAGAGGTGGTGGTCGTAGCGTGCATGCTGCTCGCCGATGAAGACCACACGCTTGTTGGCCAGCGCGGGGATAATCTTCTCCATGGTTGAAAATGCATTCAGGTCGAGTACCGGGGAGGCTTCGACTGGCAGTGCAGGCGCCGCAGTTTCTATGGCCTGTTCGACCGCTATTGTGTCGGCCAGGGTTGATTCGGCGTGGGTGTAAACAATGATGGTCGACAGGATTACTAACAGGGTGAGTTTTGACATGGGACCAT
>DAOVYA010000193.1 GCA_030635865.1 Gammaproteobacteria bacterium
GTACCCCGGCGTCAAGGGTTTGTATCTTAATACCGGGCATTTTCGTAATGGCGTGGTGATGGCCCCGGCATCCGTCCAGGTGTTGCTGGATTGCATGCTGGGACGGGAAGGTTTTACAAATTACGGACCCTATTTGCCAAGGGGCAGGCAACAGTCCGGTGGCGCGATTGGCCCCCAAAATGGCCTGCTGGGCATGGACGCCTGATATTCGCCGGTATTATACTTGTAAGTATGGAAAAACAGGCAGATAGACAAATGCTGAGTACCCGGGATATCGTCGGCATGCTGAAAGAAAATGACGTATTGCCTACGCAGCAGCGCTTGATGATTGCCAGGGTATTGTTTGAGCGGCATCAGCATCTTTCGGCTGACCAGGTCATGAACAAGGTCAACACCGGCAAGGATAATGTTTCCAAGGCCACGGTCTACAACACACTGGGCCTGTTTGCCCGCAAGGGTCTTGTCCGGGAAGTGATCGTGGACCCGACACGCGTGTTTTATGACCCTAATACAAGCAACCACCATCATTTCTACAATGTCGATACCGGCGAGTTGCAGGATATTGACGTCTCGGACCTTCAAATCAGTCAGCTGCCCGAACTGCCCCCGGAGACGGTTGCCGATGGCGTGGATGTCATTATTCGCGTGCGCAACGCAACGGCAGCCAGCTAAACAGCGTAGTAAAGTTCTGATCCCCGTTTTATACTCTGCTGCCGCAAAAAGCCGGAGTAGCTCAGTCGGTAGAGCAGCTCACTCGTAATGAGAAGGTCGGGGGTTCAATTCCTCTCTCCGGCACCAGCATAAAAAAGGCCCGCATGACCGCGGGCTTTTTTCTGGCTGGCTGGCGTGTTTCAGGGCGTGCAATCCAGGATATCGCTTGAATACATTCTCGGTATGCCTGTCAGCGGTACCGTGATTTGCCGGCCATGTGCCTCACCCCGGTTATCACATAATGCAAGGATCGCAGTGCTGCCTTCATTCAGTGTGCCATTCGGGTTTATTTGCAGGTTATTGTTCCAGGTCGGGGTGGTCCGCAGATTGACACCTTCCTGTGCGGGCTGGCCACGGCGTATCAAAGTATCGGTTGCCTGGTAGGTATTGTTCCCGTCTTCGCCGGTAAATATGAGATAGCCTGTTGACCAGTTCTGGGTGCTGCCACCACAGGTTGGAGAGTTGAGATTTGGATCGGCCGAGCGGCACATTATGACACGTACGTCCCGTTTTACCGCTTCACTGCGGGCCAGGTGTACATCGGTCATGACCGCATTGAGTTGGCTCACCAGGCGGTTGTCCATGACCATATTCGTGATACTGGGCACGGCAACGGAGAGAATGATGGCGACTATGCCCAGGGTGATCAGTAATTCAGGTAGGGTAAAGCCGCGTGATTTGCTGCGTGTTTTCATGTGTGCACCGGTTACTCAAGCCAATGGCGATCGTATCGGCTGCTATGCCGTTTTCTGAACCCGGGCGGATGCTATCCAGACGTGTGTTTTTACGGTGCGCGCATGCCTCGCCGGTCCTGGCTTAACTGGAGAAAATCATTGATAAGTCAATGGCATGTATGTTTTTTGTTAACGAGCCAATTGAGATGTAGTCGACGCCTGTCAGGGCAAATTTACGCACATTATCAAGGGTTATCCCGCCGGACGCTTCCAGTTCTGCCCGGCCTGCTACCTGCTTGACGGCCTCGCCCAGGGAATCCAGGCTGAAGTTATCCAGTAACAATCGCTCGGCGCCGGTTTCGAGGGCCGCTGTAATCTGTTGCATGTTTTCGACTTCAATTTCCACGGGTATCCCCGGGTTTCTGCTACGTACATCGTCGATGGCCTGTTGAATGGAGCCGGCGGCAGTAATGTGGTTTTCCTTGATCAGGATCCCGTCATAGAGTCCGCTTCGGTGATTGTGGCAGCCGCCTGTACGCACCGCGTACTTCTGTGCCTGCCGGAGTCCGGGAATGGTCTTGCGGGTGTCCAGTATTTTAACCGGCAGGTCCGCAACCTTATCGGCGTAACGCCGTGAAAGCGTTGCCGTTGCTGACAGGGTCTGCAGGAAATTAAGCGCGGTGCGTTCACCGGCAAGCATGGGGCGTGCAGGTCCCGTGAGCGTGCAAAGCAACTGGTCTTTTTGTACGGGATTGCCATCATGTATTTCCCAGTTGATCCGGATGCTGCTGTCGAGTTCTGCAAACACGGCGTTAAACCAGCCCATGCCGCACAGGACGCACGGCTCGCGGCTGATCACCGTCGCTCGAGCGGTCGTGTCTGCCGGAATCAGCCGGGCGGTAATGTCGCCGGTACCAATATCCTCTGCCAGTGCCTCTCGCACACTGTGCAACAGGGGTTCATCGAGTGTTTCGAGCAGCATTCAGGTCGAGATTTCCAGCAGTTCAATTTCAAAAATCAGCGTAGCATCCGGGGGTATAACGCCACCGGCGCCGCTTGAACCATAACCGAGTTCGGAGGGGATCACGAGACGCCGTTTTCCGCCGACCTGCATGCCCTTGACACCTTCATCCCAGCCGGGGATGACAAATCTGCAATCAAGCGGGAAGCTGAAGGGTTCATTGCGGTCAACACTGGAATCAAACTTGGTGTCGTCTTCCAGCCAGCCGGTGTAGTGCACGATAACCGTTTGTCCCTTGCCGGTGGCGGTTTCGCCGTCCCCGACTTTTATGTCGGTATAACGCAGTCCGGAGTCAGTGGTAATTTCAGTCATGGTTATTTTCCTCTTTATAGATTCCTGTTTGGTTTCGCTCCAAAATACTTCAGTATCTCGCGCAAAGACGCAAAGACGCCAAGAAATAAAAAACAAATTTGTTTTTCTAATCCTAGGGGACCTCTGATTAATTAGCAAAACTCCGTCATTGCACCCCAGGAGTACTTCCTCAGGATGGCTATGCCATCCTTCAGGGCGCGGCGAAGCGCGGCAATCTCATACCATGGAATCAGTAACCTGGAGATTGCCACGTCACTTCGTTCCTCGCAATGACGTAAAAATAAGAGGTTCCCTAGCTTATAACTTTGCGAGCTTTGCGTCTTTGCGCGATCCATTATTTTTAGGGTGGAAAATATTTAGTTCCGTGTATGGGTTCGTGAGAAATAATCATCTTTCAGTTTTTTGACCAGTCCGGCCAGCAATATTAATCCCAGCAGGTTCGGTATGGCCATCAGGATATTGGTGATATCAGCGATGTTCCAGACCAGGTTGAGTGGCACACCGGCACCTATCACGACCAACAGAGTATACAAAACACGGTAGGGCAGAACGGCGCGTTCTCCAAACAGGAAGTAGGCCGAACGGTCACCATAATAGGACCAGGCAATAATGGTTGAATAGGCGAACAGGGTGAGGCCGCCACCCACCACCCAGGCACCGGCATCTCCGAGCGAACTGCCGAAGGCATGGGCAGTCAGTGCGGCACCCTTCAGTGTTTCACTGCTTTCCTCCCAGGCCCCGCTAACCACGATAACCAGGCCGGTCATGGTGCAGATGACCAGCGTATCGATGAAGGGTTCCAGCATGGCCACCAGCCCTTCGCGTACCGGTTCATTGGTACGTGCTGCCGCATGTGCCATGGGCGAAGATCCAAGACCGGCCTCGTTCGAGAACAGTCCGCGGGCAACACCCCAGCGGATGGCCTCACCGACGGCTGCGCCACCGACCGCCCAGGGGTTCAGTGCCAGCTTGAAGATCAGGGCCAATGCAGCCGGTATTTCAGCGGCATGATTGATCAGGACCAGCAGGGCCGCGCTGATGTACAGGATCGCCATGAATGGCACCACGGTGCTGGCTACACGGGCAATACGTTTTACACCACCGAGGATGACGAGGCCGACCAGGGCGGCCAGCACACAGCCGATTATCCATCGGACAGAAAGCAGTTCCGGGAAGATGTAACCCAGTCCATCGATAACGGAGTTGGCCTGTACCATGTTGCCGATACCAAATGAGGCAATCAATGCAAACAGGGCAAACAGGCTTGCCGTACGTTTCATGTTCAGCCCATGCAACAGGGTATACATGGGGCCGCCCGCGATTTCGCCATCAGGCGAGACCTGGCGAAATTTCAGTGACAGTGTGCACTCGGTAAACTTGGTGGCCATGCCGAAAACAGCCGTGACCCACATCCAGAACAGGGCGCCGGGTCCGCCCAGCGTGATGGCCGTCGCCACGCCCGCAATATTACCGGTGCCCACCGTGGCAGACAGGGCCGTGGACAATGCCTGGAAGTGTGATACCTCGCCGTCATCCGTTTTGCAGCTGTATTTGCCGGAAATCAGACCTGCAGCATGCTTGAA
>DAOVYA010000063.1 GCA_030635865.1 Gammaproteobacteria bacterium
TCAATGCCATGCCGGAGATTGCGACAATCCCGTTTGAATCGGAGCGCCTGTTCTCGGCGAGCCTGAATGAGAAGGATGGCGGGCAGCATGCCTTTGCCAAGGGGGCGCTGGAACGCCTGCTGCCGATGTGCAGCACCATGATTGCACCCGGGGGCCCGGTGGCGCTGGACTGTTCCGTGGTGGAACAGCAGGCACATGCGCTGGCTATCCAGGGCTACCGTGTCATAGCACTGGCGGCCGGTGGTATCGAACTGGGGCCGCAGGAAGTGTTCTCCGAGGAACACCTCGAACACCTGACATTGATCGGTTTGGTCGGCCTGATCGACCCGCTGCGACCCGAGGCGAAGGCGGCCGTGACGGCTTGCCGGGCGGCCGGCATCCAGGTGGCGATGCTGACCGGCGACCACCCGGCAACGGCCTTCGCCATTGCCAGCGAACTGGAACTGGCGACCAGCCTGGCGGAGGTTGTCACCGGGCCGGAACTGAAGCAGGCGGCGGATGCGGCCGCCATGGACCGGTTGACCGAGCGGTCGCGGGTATTTGCCCGTGTGGAGCCGCAGCAGAAGCTTGACATCATCCAGTCCCTGCAGCGCAACGGACACTTCGTTGCTGTCAGCGGCGATGGCGCCAACGATGCGCCGGCATTGCGCGCCGCCCAGGTCGGCGTGGCCATGGGCCGGAGCGGCACCGACGTGGCTCGCGAGACCGCTGACCTGATCATCACCGATGACAACTTTGCCTCGATTGTTGCCGGCGTCGAGGAGGGACGCATTGCCTACGCCAACGTGCGCAAGGTGATTTTCCTGCTGATCTCGACCGGGGCCGCCGAGCTGGTGCTGTTTACCCTGGCGCTGTTGTCCGGCCTGCCGCTGCCGCTGCTGGCGGTACAGCTGCTGTGGCTGAACCTGGTGACCAACGGCATCCAGGACGTGGCGCTGGCGTTCGAGCCGGGCGAGGGTGACGAACTGCGTTATCCGCCGCGACCGCCACGGGAATCGATTTTCAACCGGCTGATGATCGAACGCGTCGTCCTGTCGGCGCTGGTGATCGGCAGCGTTGCCTTTCTGCTATTCCAGCTACTGCTGGAACGTGGCTTCTCGCTGGACGAGGCACGCAACGGGACTTTGATGTTGATGGTGCTGTTCGAGAACATCCATGTCTTCAACAGCCGGTCGGAGAGTCTCTCGACATTCCGGCACAACCCGATGCGCAATCCGCTGCTGCTGTTCGGGACGGCAGCGGCACAGCTGATTCACATCGGTGCCATGTACACCCCGTGGATCAGCGGAGTCCTGCATATCCAGCCGATCTCGCCGCAACACTGGCTGGAGCTGTTGGGCCTGGCGCTGATCGTGCTTGTCGTCATGGAACTGCACAAGGCCCTCCGTCTGCGGTTCGCGGCACGCTGCGGCCCAGGCAATCTGGCGGGCTGAGTCATCGTTTCCAGTTTGCTGGAGCTCATGGACACTGGTGGCCGGGGACGGAATCGAACTGCCGGCAAGGGGGTTTTCAGGTTAAGCGAATGTGAATCAAATCACGTCTGACGTCGGGTTTTCACGAACACAATCCAACCTGTGTTCAAGGCACCTGGTCAGTCGATCCCGGCAGTCGGTCGCCATAGCGGTTGTAAAACAGCTTGATCCAGAACGGCGCTGCCAGCGTGGTATAGGTGATCACCAGGATCATTCCTGCATACACAGACGCATCGAACAAGCCGGCTGTCCTGCCCAGTTCGGCAAAAATCAGTCCTACCTCACCTCGTGGCACCATTGCGATACCGATGGCCAGTCGCATGGGTATGGACTCGCGTATCAGGAACGGCCCGGCAAGCTTGGCGATAGTGGCGATTGCGGCCATCCCGATTGAGAAAATCCAGATCCAGGATGAAGACCAGTCCACTGCGCCCAGGTCCAGTGATAGCCCGACCATCACAAAAAAAATCGGGGTGAACAGGCGGATGATGGGTTGCATCTGCTCATGGATGTTACGGGTGAATGCCGGGTCCACATTAAGGGTGGCGCCAAACGGCAGGAAGAAGCGGCGTGACAGGGCGATGCCGGCGGCAAAGCCGCCAAGCAGGTGGGGTGCGCCAACCATGTGCGCCAGTGCGGCGAAGACCAGCACAATGGATACCAGCATTATCGGAATCATGCCGGGCAGGTCACTGTAATCGTGGTAACGCTTGAAGACCGGAGACAGCATTTTTGCGGCAACGGGTGCAAGCAGAAAAAAACTGCTCACGTAGAGAACAATCTTGCCGCTGTGTACAAGGCTGACGGAACCGCTGATGGCAAATTCGTACAGTACTGCCAGCAGAAATACGCCCAGCAGGTCATCGATCACGGCCGCCCCCAGTACGATCTGGCCTTCGTAAGCCTGGTGGCGGCCCAGGTCTGACAGGATGCGGATGGTAATGCCAATGCTGGTAGCCGTCAGTGTGCCGCCAATAAAAAGAGACACCATTGGGGAAAGACCGAACAGGTAGTAGCTGACGCCGCTGCCCAGGACAAAGGGCAGTACAAACCCGGACAGGGCGACTATGATGGATTTCGGTCCGGCCCTGATCAGGCGCTGGATATCTGTTTCCAGCCCAACTTCGAACAGCAGCAGGATGATGCCGATTTCCGCCAGCAGCTTGAATGGTTCACTGGGCGATACCCAACCCAGCAGGCTGGGGCCGATGATGATGCCTGCACATATTTCACCAATGATGGGTGGTGCCCGTAAATACAGCGCCACTTCACCAAACAGGCGCGCCGCCATCAACACAATGGCGATCTGGAGCAGCAGCGTATGTGTTTCTACCGGCATATCAGATTATTCCAGCCCGGGCATCATGACATGGAATCTGCCAGAATCTGGTATGCGTAACAACCAGCAGGGCGTAATAAATGAATTGCACTCTGCGATAACGCGTGGAACTCAGCAAATCCTCGGCAACGGATCGTCCTCAAGTTCTTCGAGGATGCGTTCACCACCGAGTTCGGTGTGTAGCAGCACATGCTTGTTCGAACGGTTGATGCTGCCGATGATAGCGGCATTCTTACCATCCGGTAAAACACGCCAGCGCTGCAATAGCTGTTCGGCATCACCAGGGGCGACGACGGCAACAACGCGGCCTTCACACGCCAGGTACATGGGGTCATAACCGAGCATTTCACATACGGACTGAACCGGGTCACGTACCGGGATGTCTGTCTGTGACAGGGTAATGCCCATGCCGGTGGCGCGCTGCAGTTCATGGGCGACCGTGGCCAGTCCGCCGCGTGTCGGGTCGCGCATAAAGCGCAGCCCGGGTACCCCGAGCGCTTCCCGCGTCAACGGCAGCACGCTGGCTGCATCTGATATCACCTCGCCCTGCAGGCCGAATTCCTCGCGCGCCAGCATCACGGAAATACCGTGGTCACCGATCGGGCCACTGACCAGGATGACATCGCCGTCCTTTATCAGGTTGAGGCCGAGCTTTTTCGGATTACGGATGCCGATGCCGGTTGTTGCCAGGTAGAGTCCGCCACCTTCACCGCGGCGCAGTACCTTGGTGTCGCCTGCAACCACCTCAACCCCGATCGCTTTTGCGGTGGTTGCCAGCGTCTTGATGATGCGGTCCAGGGTTGCGATTTCCAGGCCTTCCTCGATGAAGGCATTCAGGCTCAGGTACTTCGGGGTGGAACCGGCAACTGCCAGGTCATTGGTGGTGCCGTGTACCGCCAGTGAGCCAATGTTGCCGCCCGGGAATTCCAGCGGCTGCACGGTGAAACCATCAGTGGTGAACATGACATCGCTGCCATTCAGCGCCAGCGGTACGGCATCGGCCTGCACATCGAGTTCCGGGTTACTGAGGTAGCGGGCAAAGATTTCATCAATCAGCTCACGCATGAAACGACCGCCGTTTCCGTGTGCCAGTGCAATATGGGTATCTTCCATGGTGAGTACGCTATGCCTTGCCCATTCCGTATTCAATCACCTGCCCAAAACTGATGCCGGCATCATTGACCGGAATATCTTCTGGCAGCGTGACGTTAAAACCGTCATTCTCCAATAACCCTATCACCTGTTCAGTGAGTACCCGGTTCTGAAAAACACCGCCTGACAGTCCGACGTCGCTGATGCCATGTGAAGCGCGCGCCTGCCTGGATTGCTGCAGTATAGTTTCAGCCATGCTCGCATGAAAGATGCCGGCGCGCTCTGCAACCGGGCGTGATTCATCCATAAGCATATTCAGCAATGGTTCCCAGTCGGCAATCAGCAGTTCACTGTTATCGTTTGCCAAAGGCAGTTCCACGGGGGCATGGTCACCGTGGCATATTGCTTCCAGCAGCATGGGTCCCTGTCCTTCGAAGCTTGCCTCGGAGCACAGCCCTGTCAATGCGGCCGCCGCATCGAACAGGCGTCCGGCTGATGTTGTCTGTGGCGTGTTAAGACGTCGTTGCCAGGCTTGCTGCATCAGTGATGGTTCAATGGGTATTTGTGGCCAGTCTTTGCCGGTTTCCCAGCAGACTGCGGCGGCACTGCGCCAGGGCTCGCGTCCGGCCCGTTCGCCACCGGGTAAGAAAAAAGATCTGAGTGTTGCAAAACGTTGCCAGTTTCCGGGTTGACCCAGCAATGCCTCGCCACCCCAGAGTGTGCCGTCCTCACCGTAACCGACGCCGTCCCAGGTAAATACCAGGCAGGTTTTCGTAACAGGCTCTATGCTGCAGGCTGCGGCCGCATGTGCATGGTGATGTAACACCTTGTGTACCGGCAGTCCGCAATGTTCTGCCCAACGGGTTGAGGCATAGCCGGGATGGGCATCGCAGATCATGACTTCAGCTGTTACCTTGTAAAGAGACTGCAAGTCACTGATAGACTGCTCAAAAACCTTCAGGCTGCGGGCATTACCCATGTCACCAATATGCGGTGATACCACGATACGTTTATTCCATGCCAGTGCGATGGTGTTTTTCATATGACCGCCCACTGCCAGTACCGGCCTGTCGAGTTTGAATGGCAGTGACTGTTCAAAGGGTGCATAACCACGACCCAGTCGCAGCGGGCGTGGCCGGTCATGAATGATGCGAAATACCGGATCATCGGCAGGCCGTTCGATGGGACGGTTATGGTGCAGGAATGCATCGGCTACATGAGCAAGACGCACTTCGGTTTCGGCATTTTCCGTTAGCACCGGTTCGCCGCTGATATTTGCCGAGGTGGCGATTAGTGGCACGGCAAAGCTCGACAATATCAGGTGGTGCAGGGGGCTGTAAGGCAGCATGACCCCGATCTCGTCCAGTCCCGGTGCAATCAGTTCGGACAGGTCATGCCCGGGACGTTTGCGTGCCAGCACAATGGGTCGTCCCGGCGACAGCAGCAGGCCGGCCTGGTCGCGTGACAGCCAGACCCGGTGGTTGACACACCTCAGTGGTCTGCCTGGCACTGCCGGGAACATCACCGCCAACGGCTTGTGCGGTCGTGGCTTGTTATGGCGCAGGCGTGCAATGGCCGTGTCGTTGCGTGCATCGCACAACAGGTGATAGCCGCCGATCCCCTTGACGGCGACAATATTACCGGCCTGCAGTGCAGCCACGCAGGCTCTCAGCGCTGTCTCATTGCCACTGATGGGCTCGATGTTCGGGGCAGTGAATTCAAGCACCGGGCCGCACGCCGGGCAGGCGACCGGCTCGGCATGAAAACGCCGGTCAAGCGGGTCGGAATATTCCCGGCGGCAATCGTCACAGAGTTCAAATGCGGCCATGGTTGTTGCCGGGCGATCATAGGGCATACTGCGGATCAGCGTGTAGCGCGGGCCGCACTGGGTGCAGTTGATAAACGGGTAGCGATAGCGCCGGTCCTGCGGATTGTGTAGTTCATCGAGACAGTCATCACAGGTAGAAAGGTCAGGTGGTACATGGATGTTGTTGGAACCGGCGGTTGCACTGTCACGGATGGTGAAGTGATCGAGGTCGTCAATCGGTGCGGGCTCGCAGCTTTCAAGCAATGGCTTTGACAGGGGGGGCGCGTTCTGGAACAACCGCCGGGTGAAGGCATACAGTGCCTGTTGTTCGCCCTGAATGTGCATTTCCACCTGGCCGGTACAATTGCGTACCCAACCGGTCAGGTGGTGAGTGTGTGCCAGGCGGTATATGAAGGGGCGAAAGCCTACCCCCTGTACCCGGCCGGACACGGTCAGTTGCAGTGCCTCGACGGGTTCCGGAGTTTTATTGGCGAAATTCAGGTCCATGGCAATTCGCCCATCAGGCTGTTGCCTGCAGGCATTTTGGCTTAACCACGGGTTCACGCATGCCACCTGACCACCAGATACGGCAGGCACCTTCATCGGATACCATGCAGGGTCCGATGGGATGCCGGGGTTGGCAGGCCACTCCGAACAGCCGGCATTCATTCGGGTAGATCTTGCCAAGGACAACGCTGGCACAATCGCAGCCCGGTGGCATCTCACCGGCACGCTTGCGCGCGTCATCGGCATAGGATGGAAATTCCCGGCGTGCATCATGTACCTGGTAGTCGCTATTCAAGGTAAAGCCGGAGTCCGGTATCACACCGACACCACGCCAGTTGGCACCTGTTATGTCCATGGTCTTCCGTAATTGCCGTTGTGCGGTGCGGTTACCGCCGGGCCTGACCACCTCGGGATAGCAGTTATCAAGAAACCGTTGCCCCTCGATCAACTGGCGCAGTGTGGAGTACATTGCGGCCAGCAGGCTTTCAGGTGTAAAACCTGCCACCGCGGCCGGGATACCGTGCCGTTCGACGACGAATTCCCATTCCTCCGGGCCCATTATGGTAGAGACATGCCCCGGTGCTACCAGCGCGTCGAATCCGGGGGAATCTGATTCAAGCAGCATGGCAACAGCGGGCCATGTAAGGCGACCGGACAACAGGATGAACAGGTTATCCGGTACACCCTCGACCAGCAGGGCGGCCGTGGGTGCTGTGGTGGTTTCGAAACCGGCGGCAAAAAAGATGATCGGCTTGTCGGCATTCTCACGGGCAATACGCGCAGCTTCCTGGGGAGAGGACACCGGACGGACGTCGGCCCCTTTGGTCCTGGCTTCTTCGAGAGTGCGTGCATCGCAACGGGGCACGTTGACCGGTACACGCAACATGTCACCATAGGCGACCAGGATGATGTCTTCGTGCAGGGACAGCTGAATGGCCTCGAAGATGTCTTCTTCCGGGCAGATGCAGACCGGGCAGCCCGGGCCGGGAACCAGTTCAATGTTATCCGGCAGTGCGCTGCGCAGCCCGGCCATGGTGATGGAGCGTTCGTGGCCGCCGCAAACATTCATGATTTTTACGTGCGGCGGCAAGGCCAATGCGCGAATCCGGTCAAGCCACTGGCCAGCGGTGTCGGTTGTCATTGAGATACCCGTCCATTTGAAGGTATGTCTGTTTCCGTCGCCGGGTTGAGCGCCCCTGAACGATGTTCCAGGGTGGCGATCTCATCGAGCAGCCAGCGTAACCACTGGTTCATACCGGCGCCGTTTTTTGAGGACAGCTCCAGCACCGGCGCGCTACTGGCAAGTTCACGCATATGACGGCGGGCATTGTCCGGATTGAAATCATCAAGTACCGGCAGCAGGTCACTTTTGCTCAGCAGTACCAGGTCCGCGGCACGGAACATAACCGGGTACTTGGCCGGTTTGTCA
>DAOVYA010000200.1 GCA_030635865.1 Gammaproteobacteria bacterium
GATCACAGGCCCTTCAGTAAAAAGCTGCCTTTCCCTCAACAATTCATCCTCTGCTTCCTGGCGGGTTGAGACTTCTATTTCAAGGGAGGCATTGGCGCTAGCCATCTTGCGCAACAAATCCTGGTGTTCATGGCGTAACTGCAATGACTTGAAGATGCTTTTACTGAAATTGCGCGAAATCGCGAGCAAACCAGCACCACCAACAAGGAACAGCAGGCCCATCAAACCCTGGTTAGCTCCAGGCTGTGTCATCAGGGACTGCGCGAAAATAAGCATTGAAGGCGCCATAAAGGCTACATAGATCCCGGTGACTGCCGAGTAGGCTGAGACGGCTCCTGCCTGCAGGCCTACTATGGAAATGACCACAAACACCTGGTATTCAACATCCCAGTTGTAACTGTAAATCAGGCCAATGCAACCCCAGACGATTCCCGAGATCAGTGTTCCGACCAGGAATAATTTTTCCCATTGCGGATCTTTGCGCTCTTCCCGGTCAGCTACCCGATAGCGATAGACATGCCACAGACGCAATCCAGTCAGCAACAGTTGCGTCCCAAACCAGGCCAGTAATTGCGATTGATCGGCCACACCCCAAAGACTCACGGTAAGCAACACCGCGACAATAAATGCTACGCCGAGCGCAGCAGGTGCCTGTGTAAAAATGAAATCGACCTGCTGCCGTCGTATATCGGGTTGCGGAGCAGGCACGATCGTGTCAGCCGCTGCGACCACTTTGGGCGATTGTGACGGATTTTCCTGTAGTCGATTCATCGATCTGGGATGGTTCCAAGTAATTGATAAAACACTTATTATTGCCTGAAATATATCGGTCGAAAACCGGGAAACTGAAGCCATGGACACCGGGCAATTTGGCCAACCCGGGCCGCCCATGAAATAGCCGCGAGGAAATACTATAACTCCATGTATTTATTAGATATTTAGTGCTGATAGATTATCGGAGGGGTGAAGAGCAGTAAGAAGTAAGAAGTAAAAAGTGAAGCTAACCATCCCTCACTTCTCACTTCTCACTTCTCACTTCTTACTTCTTACTTTTCACTTCTTACCTTCATCGGTATTTGCCGGAAAATCGGCGAACGTGTCTTTGATCCGCCGTGTAGTCAACAGGTAGAAAATAATGTAGGCAGCAATCGCCACCTGCCCCCAGCCCATCAGATTAACCCGATAGGCCGTGCTGGCAAGATACGGAATAAAGACAATCACAATATTCAATACGGCCGTAAGCACCATCAGGTGATTGCTGTTTCGCCAGAGTGTCCGTATGTAATCCGGCGCATCCGGCTTTCTCTTCATGTAGGCGTAGACAACCAGGAATACCGGTATCGTCGCCAGGAATGCCAGGAAAAATCCGAAGTCATCCGGGTAGACCAGGTCTTTCAAGCCGCTAACACTGTCCGATTTTGGCCCTCGTCCCATCTGGATCGTTGATATCTTGAGTATAAATGGCCTCAGAAAATAGGCGATGATCAGCCATAATTCAAAATTTATTTTCAGGGACAAATTTTTGTCATAATCAGAGAAAGCATATAGTTTTGACATCAGTAGATTCCCGCAGCAACTAAACCATACATAACGATAGCGTAATCATTTAAACATGAGTCGGCAAATCCCGGCGCCTGGATAAAAATGAAAAAGGCGGCCAGGGCCGCCTTTTTCATTCCGGTTCCGGCTGTCCTATTTTACAGTTGGATCAAGCTCGCCACTTTCATAGCGGCTGGTCATCTTCTCCAGGCTGATCGGCTTGATCCGGGAGGCATTACCCGCAGCACCAAAGGCTTCATAACGCGCCTTGCAAATATCCCTCATACCATCAGTCGCCGCTCTCAGGTATTTACGCGGATCAAAGTTCGAAGGATTGTCCTGCAGGTGTTTACGGATTGCGCCGGTAGATGCCATGCGCAGGTCGGTATCGATATTGACCTTGCGAACCCCATACTTGATGCCTTCCTGGATTTCTTCAACCGGTACACCGTAAGTTTGACCCATGTCACCACCATGTTCATTGATCATCTTCAGCCAGTCCTGCGGGACCGAGGAAGACCCGTGCATGACCAGGTGGGTATCCGGGATACGTGCATGAATCTCCTTGACCCGTTCGATCGCAAGAATATCGCCGGTCGGCGGACGCGTAAACTTGTAGGCACCGTGGCTGGTACCAATTGCAATAGCCAGCGCGTCACAATTGGTGTCTTCTACAAACTTGGCCGCCTCTTCCGGATCGGTCAGCAGCTGGTCATGTGTCAGCTTACCTTCTGCGCCAGAGCCGTCTTCTTCACCTGCCATACCGGTTTCCAGCGAACCCAGGCAACCCAGCTCACCTTCCACGGACACGCCGCAGGCATGGGCCATTTCCACGGTACGCCTGGTAACATCAACGTTGTACTCGAAGCTCATCGGGGTCTTCATGTCGGGACCCAGTGAACCATCCATCATGACCGAGCTGAAACCCAGTTGAATAGAGCGTTGGCAGACCGATGGAGAAGCACCATGATCCTGGTGCACAACGACCGGGATGTGCGGCCATTGTTCAATAGCCGCTTCGATCAGGTGGCGCAGGAACGGAGCACCGGCGTATGAGCGTGCACCGGCCGACGCCTGGCAAATTACCGGGCTGTCGGTCTCATCTGCTGCCTCCATAATGGCGTGCATCTGTTCCATGTTATTGACGTTATAGGCCGGTACCCCGTAGCCGTTTTCGGCAGCGTGGTCCAGCAACTGGCGTAAAGATATTAGGGCCATTTCATTCTCCTATAAACCATTGGGGTTTATCATTAACAAACTTAATCAAGTTACTGCAGGCTATTCCAGCCATTTTTTTACTGTCAAAATACCCTGTTAAAAGGGAATTACTGATCCACCATCTCGTGCTCACCCACCTTGATGATCTTCATGGCGTTGGTGCCGCCATGCACACCCATAAAGTCACCCTTGGTAATAATAACCAGGTCGCCGTCACGCACCGCACCACGTCGTACCAACTCATCAATTGCCTCTTTATTGACAGTCGCATGATCGGTGCTGGTGACATCAAAACTCACCGGGTAAACGCCCCGGTATAATGTGACCTTTCTGCGCGTCTCAACATGTCTTGTCATCGCAAAAATAGGTATGCCAGAACTTATACGTGACATCCACAGGGGCGTTGCGCCGGACTCGGTCATGGTCGCGATTGCCTTCACACCCAGACTGTTTGCAGTATACATAGTCGCCTTTGCAATCGCTTCGTCGGTCCGCTTGACGCGCATATTCATGCGACGCTCCGATGCCAACCGGATACGCTGACGTTCAGCACCGACACAAATCCTGTCCATTGCCTCGACCACCTTTGCGGGATACTGACCGGCAGCCGTCTCTGCAGACAACATCACCGCATCGGTGCCATCAATCACGGCATTGGCCACGTCAAACACCTCCGCACGTGTCGGTATCGGACTCATAACCATTGACTGCATCATTTGTGTCGCCGTGATCACGACACGGTCAAGTGAGCGTGCAACCGATATAATTCGTTTCTGTACAGCCGGCAATTCTGCATCGCCGATCTCAACACCGAGATCACCACGTGCGATCATGACAGCATCGGACACCTCGATTATCTCATTGAGATTCTCCAGCGCCTCGGCACGTTCAATCTTGGCGACAATACCGCCATGGCCACCGGCAGCCCTGAGTAATTCACGTGCCTTATGAATATCGTCAGCAGACCGCGGAAATGAGACCGCAACATAATCGGCCTTCATTTGTGCGGCAGTTACTATGTCCAGCCTGTCCTTGTCCGTTAACGCTGCCGCCGACAAACCACCACCCAGGCGGTTAATGCCCTTACTGTTAGTCAGCCGCCCTCCCACAACTACGCGGCAATGCACCTCGAGTCCCTTGACTTCTTCAACCCAGAGAACCAACAGTCCGTCATCAATCAGCAATGTATCGCCACGACGAACGTCATCAGCCAGTAACTTATAGGTCACACCAACACGTTCCCGGGTACCGGCATCAGGCCCAAGCGCGGCATCAAGGACAAAATGATCATCCTTCTCAAGGGTGACCATGCCTTTCTCGAAGCTCTCTATGCGTATTTTTGGACCCTGTAAATCTGCAAGCACGCCAACCTGGCGCCCAAACGCGCGTGCGCGATTACGCACCTCCTCGGCACGTTGAATATGATCTTCTGCTTTACCATGGGAGAAGTTAAGC
>DAOVYA010000038.1 GCA_030635865.1 Gammaproteobacteria bacterium
GAGCGCATCGGTTTTTTTAACCCGATTGCGACCGGTGGTGAGGAACGCTTGAGGATCGACACGGAGCGTACTGAATACTGGAACTCCAGGGGTGCGCAGTTTTCAGCCCGTGTCGCACGTCTCCTGAAGGATTATCAGAAGGGTCAACAGGCGCAGTAAGTTTTTTGTTTTCCGGTATGTAGCTTGCCCGGAAATATAATGGCAGCTGACAGGAATTCCACGGCAGACAGCCCGCTTGTGATGGGCAGAATTACCAGGCCTCACGGGATCAAGGGCTGGTTGAACATAGCCACGTATACTGACCTGCCGGAAAATCTCCTCGAGTATCGGCCGTGGTATTTACACAGGCAGGGCCGCTGGCAAGCGGCAGAGCTTGTAAATGGACGACATCACGGGAAGGGCCTGGTTGTGCAATTGGCGGGTTGTAATGACCGTGATGCGGCTGAGGCGCTGAAAGGGACCGAGATCGGGATCTACCGCGATCAGTTGCCCGAAAGCGATAACGATGAATATTACTGGAGTGACCTGGTGGGGTTACAGGTCATTACGCAAGACAACAGGGGGCTGGGCATAGTGGATCACCTGATCGAGACCGGTGCCAATGACGTCCTGGTAGTAACAGGTGAACAGGAATACCTGGTTCCCTTTATACAGGGGCAGGTTGTAGAGGCAGTGGATCTGGAAGCCCGGGAAATACGGGTTGACTGGGATCCGGATTACTAGGATGCGTATTGATGTCGTTACCCTGTTTCCCGAAATGATTCGGGAAACCACTGGTTACGGTATTCAGGGGCGGGCAATTCAACGCGGCCTGCTTGAGCTTGGCATCTGGAATCCCAGGGACTACAGCAAGGACAGGCATGGCACTGTCGATGACCGGCCCTATGGCGGTGGCCCGGGAATGGTTATGCAGGTGCAGCCTTTGCGGGCTGCAATCAGCGCAGCCCGTTCTGCAGGGGTTGCTGCACCGGTGGTTTTTCTATCACCACAGGGCCGCAGGTTTGACCAGCAGAAGGCACTCGAACTGGCCGGGCTGGAGCGATTGATCCTGGTGACCGGTCGCTACGAGGGAATTGATGAACGCATCATCGACATGGAAGTGGATGAGGAACTGTCAATTGGCGACTATGTATTGAGTGGTGGCGAGTTGCCGGCACTGGTGGTTATGGATGCCGTGACGCGTCTGTTACCCGGGGCGCTGGGTGATGAGGATTCGGCGCAGAATGATTCTTTCATGGATGGCATGCTGGATTACCCGCACTACACGCGGCCGGAGGAAACAGAGGGAAAACGGGTTCCGGATGTATTGCTCGGTGGTAACCACCGGTCGATTGACCGCTGGCGCAGGAAACAGGCGCTGGGAAGGACCTGGCAGAGGCGCCCTGATTTGCTTGAAGCCCTGCAGCTGGACGCGGAGCAGCAGGAATTATTGAACGAATTTATTAACGAATACGAACAGTGTGAATGAAACCGAGGATTGAGTCATGGGTAACATCATCGAACAGATCGAGCAGGAACAGCTTAAAAAGGACATCCCGGATTTCAGTCCCGGTGATACGGTTGTAGTACAGGTCAAGGTAAAAGAGGGTAATCGCGAGCGGCTGCAGGCGTTTGAAGGTATTGTTATCGCCAAGCGTAACCGTGGCCTGAACTCGGCGTTTACCGTCCGCAAGATCTCGCATGGGGAAGGCGTGGAAAGGGTCTTTCAGACGCACAGCCCTGCAATCGGATCAATCAAGGTCAAACGCAAGGGCGATGTACGCCGTGCCAAGCTTTACTACCTGCGTGAGCTTTCCGGCAAGTCTGCACGGATCAAGGAAAAACTCTAGAAAAAGCCGTAAGCTGGATCTGCTGCTACAATAACGGGTACCCGTAACCGGGTGCCCGTTATTGCTTATAGGGACACATGAACGATCATGGCCCATGAATAAACCTGCAAACCAGTATTCACTTGTCATTGATTCGCCGCTTGGCAGGCTGGGCATCCTGATTCTCAATCATCAGATCCATCGTATCGACTACCTGGCCGGTTCAGTGCGCCTGCGTGCAGCCTCCAGTGCTTTCGAACGCAGGGTCGTGCAGCAACTGGGAAACTATTTCGATCACCCGGGTGTGAACTTCACTGTGCCGTTTGAGTTGGCCGGTACCCCGTTCCAGCAGCGAGTCTGGATGGCATTGACGAAAATTCCGGCCGGAGAGACCCTGACCTATGGTGAACTGGCGGACAAACTCGGCAGCGGCGCGCGGGCGGTCGGAAATGCCTGCAGGCACAACCCGGTTTCAATTCTCGTGCCCTGTCACAGGGTCGTGGCTGCCAGCGGTATCGGTGGTTACTCCGGCAGTACCTCTGGCCCGGTACTGGATCGTAAACGCTGGCTGCTGGAGCATGAAAGTCAGTCCGTCCCGGCCTTGAAAAAGCCCGCCATGACCCCAGATAGTCAGTTACACCGGAAAAATCAGAGGAATATACCCGCATGACCGTTGATACCCAGAAAGAAACGCTCGAATTCCAGACCGAGGTGAAGCAACTGCTTCAGCTCATGATCCACTCGCTCTACTCCAACAAGGAAATTTTCCTGCGTGAGCTGGTCTCAAATGGATCGGATGCCTGTGACAAGCTGCGTTTTGAGGCGCTGGGGAATGACAGCCTGTACCAGGGCGATACCGGGCTGCGCATCCGGATCGATTTCGACAAGGAAGCACGCACGGTCACTGTCACCGATAGCGGCATCGGGATGACGCGTGACGAGGTGGTAGATAATATCGGCACCATCGCCAAGTCCGGTACCCGCCAGTTTTTCGAATCCCTCACCGGCGACCAGGCCAATGATACCCAGTTAATCGGGCAGTTTGGCGTGGGTTTTTATTCCAGCTTTATTGTTGCCGACAAGGTTACGCTGACCACCCGCAAGGCCGGTCTCCCGGCTGAGCAGGGTGTGCGCTGGTCATCCGGCGGTGATGGCAGCTTTACCCTGGAAACGGTTGAACGGGAAACACGCGGGACAGAAGTAGTATTGCATTTTCATGAAGGTGAGGATGAGTTTCTCGATGGTTTCCGCTTGCGCAATATTATCCATAAATATTCCGATCATATCCCGCTGCCGATCGAGATGCTTGCCGAGAGTACCGGTGAGGAAGACAAGGAAGCCGCGGCAGAATACGAGACAGTGAACAAGGCCTCTGCACTGTGGACGCGTCCGCGCAAGGATGTGACTGAAGAGGAATACAAGGAATTCTATAAACATGTTGCACATGACTTTGAAGACCCGATGAACTGGGTGCACAGTCATGTAGAGGGCAACCAGTCCTACAAGACCCTGTTCTATATTCCGGCGCGCGCGCCATTTGATTTATATGACCGTGACAGCCGTCATGGCATCAAGCTGTATGTGCGGCGCGTGTTTATCATGGACGATGCGGAGCAGTTGATGCCGTATTACCTGCGCTTCGTGCGCGGACTGGTGGATTCCGATGACCTGCCATTGAATGTCTCGCGCGAGATCCTGCAACACAATAAACTGATTGACACCATCAAGGCCGGTTCGGTCAAGAAGGTGCTGGGACTGCTGGAGTCCATGGCGAAGGATGACAAGGAGGCCTACGCAAGCTTCTGGGAACAGTTTGGCAAGGTCATGAAGGAAGGCCCGGGTGAGGACCATACCAACAGGGAGCGCATCGCAAAACTGCTACGCTTTTCCTCGACTCAAACCGACAGTGAAGAACAGACGGTTTCACTGGAGGATTACATCGGGCGCATGAAAGAGGGCCAGGAAAAGATCTATTTCATCACCGCCGACAGCTTTGCAGCGGCAAAGAACAGCCCGCATCTGCAGATCTTCCGCAGCAAGGGCATTGAGGTGTTATTACTGGCGGACCGCGTCGACGAATGGCTGGTTTCCCATCTCAACGAATTCGATGGCAAGCCGCTGGCGTCCATTGCCAAGGGCGAACTGGATCTGGACAAGCTGGCAGACGAGGAAGAAAAGGAGGCCGCCAAAAAGAATGAAGACGAGTATGCCGATCTCGTCAAGCGTATGAAGGACGCACTCGCCGAGCGCGTCAATGAAGCGCGGGTCAGTCAGCGCCTGACGGATTCACCCTCCTGTCTGGTGATGGGTGAGCATGATATGGCCGTGCATATGCAGCACATGCTGAAACAGGCCGGCCACGATGTGCCGCCAAGCAAGCCCGACCTGGAAATCAACCCGTCACATCCGCTGGTCAGTCGCTTGAAAGACGAGTCAGACGCTGCCCGGTTTGCGAGCTGGTCGAATGTGCTGCTGGACCAGGCCATGCTGAGCGAGGGCGGACAGCTTGATGACCCGGTGGCCTTTGTAAACCGGTTGAACGATTTGCTGCAGGAGATGATCAAGTAATTAGCATCCATTTAATGCTGAAATGTCTCGCGCAAAGGCGCAAAGGCGCCAAGAAAAACTTTATTCTTTAGGCATCTGTGAACTTTGTGGCAGAGGTATTTTTGATTTTTCTTCGCGTCTTCGCGTCTTTGCCTACAGGGACGTAGGTAAGGGGCGTGAGCAGGAGCGGAAGCTTTGCGCGAGTTTGTATTTTTGTAAGGCAGTCTCCAGCGTTCCCGGGGTGAACATGACGGATTCCAGCAAACCAACTCTATTGGCCACCGTCTTCACCGACTATATCTGCCCGTTCTGTTATGTCGGTGACGTGCGTCTCGACCGTCTGCGGGAGCATTTTGATCTGAAGATCAACTGGTGTTTCCTTGAGATCCACCCGGAAACGCCTGTCGAGGGTATGGATACTTCCTGTCTGGGATATTCCGACCCCATGTGGCAGCAAATGATGGATAACCTTTCCACAATGGCAAAAGAAGAAGGTATTCGCTTTCGTCCGCACGCTTTTACCACCAATTCACACAAGTCTTTATTGCTGGCCGAGGCCACCAGGGAAGCGGGCGTTGATATTTTCTACAGCTTGCACCGCCGGCTGTTCGAGGCCTTTTTTACCGAGGGTCTGAATATCGGGGATGAAGCCGTTCTGCGAGACATCGCACAACAAGCCGGTGTCCCGGATGAGGTTATCTCCAGTGCCTGGAGTGATTCGCGCCACGAACAGCGGTTGAAAGACTACCTGGGCGCTGCACATGAGCTGGAAGTCACTGCCACGCCAACCGTTTTTTTCAGTCAGAAGAATCGCCTCAATGGCGCTCTGTCCTATGATACCTTCCTGAAGGCCGCCCGGGCCGGAGCTGAAGAACAGCAGGCCGGTTGATTAGTAATTATCCAAAAAATAAAAACTCTCGCAAAGGCGCAAAAAAAGAAAATCTAAGGAACCTCTGATTAATTACCTCGCCGTCATCCCGGCGAATGCCGGGATCCAGAGATTTCAACGACATGGATTCCGGCCTGCGCCGGAATGACGAATAAATCAGAGCTTCCCTAATATACATTTATATCAATAGTTTTTACCTTTGCGATCTTTGCGCCTTTGCCTACAGGGACGTAGGTAAGGGGCGTGAGCAGGAGCGGAAGCTTTGCGAGAGTTCTTTTTGGGGTGGAAGCTAATTACATTATCACCAGAAGCATCAGGTAACACAGAGCCGAGAGTGATAACCAGCTTTCATAAATTATGCGGCTGGATTAAAGTCTTTACGTATGAGCAGGGATTCAAATGAACAGGCATCCATGCGCGCCGACAAATGGCTCTGGGCTGCGCGATTCTATAAAACCCGTCCATTGGCAACTGCCGCAGTTAACGGTGGCAAGGTTCACATCAACGGTGAACGGGTCAAGCCCGCGAAAAAACTGGCACCCGGTGATGCGCTGACTATCCAGAAAGGCCCGTATACGTTTTCGATCACCGTCGAGCGAATATGCAAACAACGCCGGCAGGCAGAGGAGGCGCGTACCCTGTACTCTGAATCCGAGGATAGTGTGCAGGAAAGGCATGCCGTGTACAGGCAACGAAAACTGGAAGGACACAGCGCGAGACATCGTGAACGCCGCCCCGATAAAAGGGCACGACGTCATATTCGCCAATTCAAGCAGCAATAGGTCTTGATGAGTAAGCCAGTCACGCCACTACTGACCGTTGATCTCATTATCGAGATGACCGATCGACCCGGACGCCCCATTGTACTGATCGAACGCAGGCATCCGCCGCATGGCCGGGCCTTGCCGGGAGGGTTTGTTGATGTCGGTGAATCCCTGGAAAATGCTGCAATCCGTGAAGCAAGGGAAGAGACCTCGCTGGATGTAAGACTTAAGCTGCTGCTGGGGAATTATTCCGACCCGGGCAGGGACTTCAGGGGGCATACTGTCAGTGCCGTGTACATCGCCGAGGCACAGGGCGAACCAGTGGCAGCGGATGATGCCAGCAACCTGGAACTGGTGAATCCGCGGGAATTGCCGCCGCTGGTGTTTGATCACCCAGTCATCCTTGCGGATTACCTGGCTTATCTGGAGACAGGCAAGCTCACGCCACTACGCCAGTAATGTTAATGGTTGACAAGAATGTTTATAGTATTGCTGCTGACCATGAATACAGTATCAGCAACAAGTCCGTTCACTGTTGAACACCGGGAGCGCGCGGGGGTATGGCTGAAATCAATCACAGGGTAGGGATTGCAGGGTCTGCTGAAGATATCTACAGCGCATTAACAACAGACGCCGGTCTCGCAGGGTGGTGGACAACCGATACCTCCGGTGCAGGCGAGGTCGGGTCGCTCATCAGGTTCCGGTTTGATGGTGGTGGTCCGGATTTCGAAGTGGCGGAATTACAGGCTGGCCGGCTGGTACGCTGGAAGCATAGTGGTGAAATGCCCGATGCATGGATCGATACCGAGGTCATTTTTCTGTTACAGCGCGAGGGCCAGCAGACCTTTGTCCGTTTTACGCATGCCAACTGGAAGGCGCCGTCTGATTTCATGGCGCACTGCAGTACCAAGTGGGCCGTGTTCCTGCTGAGTCTCAAGGAGTACATTGAAACCGGCACAGGCAGGCCGTTCCCCAACGATGTCCACATCGATCATTCCGGGTAGCCGGGCACATTTACTGATTTTCGATGCTAAAGTCAGTAAGATTCGTCTCCTGTTTTTTTAAATAGACGACACACCTCAAGGGAACCCCATGCGTCCAGTCCAGTTATTAACCGTGCTTGAACGGGAGTTCCAGGCGGCCCTGCACGGTCAGCATACGCCGGTTATGTTATGGGGCCCGCCCGGCGTCGGTAAATCACAAATGGTTGCGCAGGTGGCCGAGCAGCATGGCATGCCGATGATCGATATCCGCCTGTCCCAGATGGAACCGAGTGATTTGCGCGGCATTCCGTTTCGTGTTGACGAGCAAGTGGAATGGGCAGTGCCCTCGATGTTGCCGGATGCAGAACGACACGGGAACCAGGGGATCCTGTTCCTGGACGAGATCACATCCGTGCCGCCGAGTGTTTCGGCAGCAGCCTATCAATTGATACTGGATCGTCGCCTCGGCGCCTATGAAGTCCCGGATGGTTGGGCGATTTTCGCGGCGGGCAACCGCCAGGGTGACCGTGGTGTGACCTATACCATGCCTGCGCCACTGGCCAACCGGTTTTCTCATTTCGATGTCGATGTAAATCTCGATGACTGGGTGGCCTGGGCCTATGCCAATGATATCGATGAGCGCCTTATAGGGTTTTTGCGTTTTCGTCCGGAGTTGTTATTTGAGTTTGACCCGGCGCATAACCCGGTGGCCTTCCCGTCACCGCGCTCCTGGGAATTTGCACACCGTGCCCTGCAAAAATTTGCTGATGTACAGGACTTGTTAACAGGTACCTTGCAGGCCTGCGTGGGTCCGGCGGCCGGCATCGAACTGTCCGCCTTTGTAGAAAACCTCGATAAATTACCAGACATCGACGCCATCATGCGGGGTGAGAAGGTCAGGGTGCCAAAGGAGACCGATTTGCAGTATGCCGTTGCAGCGGCACTGGTGGGTCGGGCGATTCGTGCACGGCAAGAGAGTAATGCTGCGGAGTTATACGGTCATATCCTGGATTTTGCCGGTAGTTTCCCGCAGCGTGAAATGGGCGTGATGTTGGTGTCGGATATGTATCGTGCAATCGGGCAGGATGTATTCAGTGTGCCGCAGTTTTCGAGGTGGGCAAATATCGTGGCGGATGTGATGCTGTACGATAGTTGAAAAAAGAAGCCACAGAGGGCACAGAGTACACAGAGAAAAAACCGTCTATTCAAAAGAGGTTTTTATAATCGATTGTACTAACAGTGGGTCTTCGAATATTCAGTCATTTTGCTAAATAAAATAATGTCTGGATTTCGGCTTTCGCAGGCATGATATCGACTTATGTAAGTCTCTGTGTTCTCTGTGCCCTCTGTGGCAAAGAATTTTATGTCAGACGAAATCGAAACCAAGTTATCCGCTGCACGTACCCGCCTGATCCTGGACCGGCCGTTCCTGGGAGCCCTGGTGCTGCGTATGCCGATGAAGCCGGCAGACCCGGAGTGGTGCGCAACCATCGGTACCGATGCGCGCGCCTTTTATTACAATCCTGAATATATCAACAGCCTCACGGTTGACCAGGCACAATTCGCGCTGGCCCATGAGGCCCTGCACTGTGCCTTGTCGCATTTCTCACGCCGTGAACACCGTGACAGGGGTCGTTGGGATATTGCCTGCGACCTGGCCATCAACCCGATCCTGATCAAGGAAGGCATGACGGCGGTACCTGGTGCACTCTATAACATTGGTTATGAAGGCATGACGGCCGAGGAAATTTATCCGCTGGTCAAGGATAACCCCGAAGAGCAGCCACATGATCAGCATCTCTATGGCAAGG
Organism: Gammaproteobacteria bacterium; assembly: GCA_030635865.1. GTDB lineage: Bacteria > Pseudomonadota > Gammaproteobacteria > UBA9214 > UBA9214 > UBA9214. The sequence goes on from DAOVYA010000038.1 coordinate 8,803, forward strand.
ATTCCACATCGAGTAAAGACCACGGCAAGCTGACTGGGCCCGGCGATGAGGGCGGTGGTGAAGGCGCAGGGCGTGCAAAAATTTCGCCACCGGAAGTGCTGGGCGAGGCAGAGAAGGAACGTTTATCCGTGCAGTGGCGACAGCGACTGGCCGGTGCCGCGCAGCAGGCAATGCAGGCCGGCAAGTTGACGGGGTCGCTGCGGATGCTGGTAGATCACCTGCTACAGCCGCAACTCCCCTGGCGCATGTTATTGGCGCGTTACATGACGGCGGCCAGCCGCGATGATTACAGTTATATGCGTCCCTCGAGGCGTGAAGGTGAGGCGATCTTTCCCAGCCTGCGCAGCTCCCGGACGGACATTGTCGTCGTACTGGATACCAGTGGCTCGATCAAGGCAGCGGAAATGCAGGAATTTGTTTCCGAGGTGGATGCCATCAAGGGACAGGTGCGTGCACGGATTACCCTGCTGGCCTGTGATGCACAGTTGGCGGTCGGCGGGCCATGGGTCTACGAACCATGGGAAGAATTTACTTTGCCGGACAATATCCATGGCGGTGGCGGTACCCGGTTTACACCGGCGTTCGATTGGGTCGAACACGAGGGGAAGAGTCTGGATCTGCTGGTGTATTTCACGGATGCCGAGGGCGAATTTCCGCCACTGGAACCGCAATTTCCGGTGATCTGGCTGGTAAAAGGCCGCGGCAAGGTGCCCTGGGGCCAGCGTGTTCAGTTGAACTAGGGAACCTCTGATTTATACGTCATTGCGAGC
>DAOVYA010000207.1 GCA_030635865.1 Gammaproteobacteria bacterium
GCTCGCAATGACACGGAGAGTCCTCGCAAAGACGGGTCAATATCTATCTCTGGACCTGGTATGGGTGGATCGAACCCGGTGTTCTACAGTGCCTGTGATTCGAACTGCGGCAGTTTCGGTGTTTCAGGGATTATAATATCTTTTTCTGTTAGCCACACCAGGATATCGTAATAGGTGCGAATATTTTCAACGAAGCGTACCGGATAGCGCCCGCGCGCATAACCATAACGGGTTTGCCGAAACCATTTCTTCTGGCTGAGCAAAGGCAGGTGTTTTTTTACATCGACCCATTTATCAAAGTCACCCTTGTTCTTCTGGGTCAGGATGCGTGCATCTTCGAGATGTCCAAACCCGATATTGTAGGCCGCCAGTGCCAGCCAGGTGCGGTCGGGCTCCATAATTCGATCGGGAATTTTATCCAGCATGGTGGACAGGTAACGCGCGCCGCCTCGTATGCTTTGCGCCGGGTCAAGACGGTTTTCAATCCCCATGTCTTTTGCGGCATCCAGTGTCAGCATCATCATACCGCGCACCCCGGTCGGTGATATGGCATCCGGGTCCCAGTGAGATTCCTGGTAGCCGATTGCCGCGAGCAGGCGCCAGTCCATATTGATTTCCCCGGCCGCCTTGATAAACATTTCACGGTAGAGAGGCAGGCGTGACTCCACATCTGCCTGGTAACGCCGGGTGCCGACATAGTCAAAATCACCGATGTGACCGTAATAACGTTCAATCAACTGGACCAGCGTGCCATTTTTCCTGATTTTGTTGAAAAAGACCACTGCCGCGTTGAACAGGCTGTTATCTTCGCCGCGTGGAAAGGCCCAGGCCAGTGGTTCCTCCGTGCTGATATCGAATGCGGGTTTTAATTCAGGGTAAAAACGACGATTGACGGCCAGTTCGTTGGAATCTGCGACGGTATACTCGATGAGTTGTTCCCAGACGTACTCCAGCAATTCCTCGTTGCTGTTGTCTTTTGCCGACCAGACCAGGTCCGGGTAGTCCTGCTGCAATGAAATCAGGTGTTCCTCGTGGCTGCTACCGGCCACTACCTCGAGTATGCCATCCAGGTCGGCCAGTGTTTTTGGCCTTTTTGAACCGCTGCGATAGACCAGTTGAGGGGTGATTTTATGGTAAACAGGGCCAAAGCGGACCTTCTCCTTGCGTTTCTCGGTGATGGTAAGTCCGGCTGCGGCAAGATGGACATCGCCAAGTGCGGTCAGGGGCAGGATGTCGTTGAAGTTGGGTGGTACGACTATGCGTAACTCCACACCCAGAAAATCCGCGAACAGCCTGGTCAGTTCATATTCGAAACCGGTTGGCCCGTTTGCTCCTTCGTAATACGTCGTCGGGCCATTGCGACTGATGACGATCAGCTCATTCTGTTCCTGTACTTGCTCCAGGATGCTCGGTGGTTCGCCACAGGACGTTACAAGCAGGCAGGCAATGCAGAGCAGGGCATAACGACCCATGGCGCTTGCAGGTGTGCATACGCTAGAATATGCACCCTGAAAGGCGGTCTGGAATCCTGCCCCGGTCGATCTCAATCCTGTGAGTGTCATGTATGGCCTGTATGCTCTCAGATACCCGAGTCGCTGCGGGGTTATCATATCGCATTGAGCGTTGGTAGATGAATCCCGGCAATAGATTCAGAAAATCATGGAGAGGTACCGAAGTGGTCATAACGGCACCGACTCGAAATCGGTTGGGGGCGTTAGCCCCACGTGGGTTCGAACCCCACCCTCTCCGCCATTTATCAGATATTTAGGTGTTCGCCTTCCTTTCCTGCTTCCCGGTTTTCAGGTCTTTGATGATAAGGATATGCCATCTTTCGAGAAAGAAACCAGCTCGAGACGTGGTGCGCGCATGATGCTCGTGTTGCACCGCTGGCTTCTGCTTGTGGTTGTTGCCATGCCGGGTGGCTGCGCAACCGTTGATTTTGACCATCCGAAGACGATAACGTCCGCTTTCAATGACACCGGGGACACTAGTCTTGGGCAATCACTTGCCGGCCTTGCCGAGGCACACCCGGGGCAGGCGGGGTTCTACCCGGTAATCGATTCGATCGATGCGCTGGCCATACGTTTGCTGATGGCCAAAAGGGCTGAACGCAGTATTGATGCCCAGTATTATCTGATTACAGGCGATATCGTGGGCAACCTGTTTATCGGCGCATTGCTGGAGGCCGCTGACCGGGGTGTGCGCGTCCGGTTGCTCGTTGATGATATTTTTACCAAGGGTTATGACGCGGTAATGGCAGCACTGGATTCCCACCCGAATATTGAAATCCGGATTTTCAATCCGTTTGCAAGACGTTCGGCAAGGGTTCTTGATGCCATTACCAGTTTTGGCCGTATCAATCGGCGCATGCACAATAAGTCTTTTACCGTAGATAACCAGATGACGCTGGTCGGTGGGCGCAACATTGGTGATGAATATTTTGCTGCCCGGCAGGACAAAAAGTTCGGTGACGTTGATGTGCTGGGTGTTGGTCCCGTGGTAGGGGATGTATCGCAAATGTTTGACCAGTACTGGAATCATCGCTACGCGGTTCCAGCGCCGGTATTTGTTGATTTACCAAAAGATCCGGACGAGGCATTGCGCCAGCTGAGAGACAGAATCAAGCAGGCCTATGATCGCGTTAAAAAGACACGTTATGCAGAAGCACTGCAGAGCTCGATCCTGAGAAAATTGCAGAAAGATGCCAATGCCCTCACCTGGGCACCGTACGAACTGGTCTATGATTCGCCTGACAAGGCAAAGCGTCACAAGGCGAAAGAGGCCGCGTCGATCATGACACCCCTGCGTGAGACAGTGCTGAATGCGCAGCAGGAACTCGTGGTTATTTCGCCATACTTTGTTCCACGCAAGAAAGGTATCGAGGGTTTTCGCAGCCTGCGTGGTCGCGGTGTAAACGTGACAGTGGTGACGAATTCCCTGGCCGCGACCAACCAGATACTGGTTCATGGCGGCTATGCCCCGGCCCGGAGGCCGCTGTTGAATATGGGTGTGAAAATTTACGAGGTGAGGGCTGATGCCACCGTTTCCGGCGAAGAACATGTTGATGCGGAAGATGCAAAGGCTACGCTGCACACCAAGGTGTTCATCGTCGATCGCAGCAAGGTGTTTATCGGTTCGTTCAACTGGGACCCGCGCTCGGCGTATATCAACACAGAACTGGGCGTGATTATTGACTCCCCGGCGATTGGCGAGGATTTTGTCGAAAGGGTGGAAAGCCAGTTGTCCACTCAAACCTACGAGGTGTTTCTGAACGAGCAGGGTAGTATGCGCTGGAGAGGCATGGAAAACGGGCAGGAAGTCGTGTTAACCAGGGAACCTCAAGCCGGTTTCTGGCGTCGTATGGGTGGGCGTTTCATGCGGCTTTTGCCAATAAGAGGTCAACTCTAGAATGATTTGTTTTACATGGACACCCAGGTTATGGATATTCACTGTCTTGTTTCTGACGAGCCTGGAAGTATCGAGCGATGGCCCGGGTCAGCAGTCCGAAGGCATCGAGTCGGCTATTCAATTCCTGCTGAATCATGTTGCCGATTCCGGGCTGATATTTATCCGTAACTCGAAAAGGCATGACGCCGCCGATGCGGCCGAGCATATGAACAGCAAATATGAGTATTTCAGGGACAAGATAAAAACCCCTGAAGATTTCATACGGCGATGCGCCAGCAAAAGCCTGCTGTCAGGTGAACCCTACCTGGTGGTTTTGGAAAATGGTGAAGAAATACGAACCGACGCCTGGCTTCTGCGTGCGTTAACAGTCTATCGTCGCGGCCTTGCCGCTAATCCGGCCTGAGCAGGGTGGTGATATGACTGTTACATGTACCAGGACAGTAAAAGAGATAATCGGGTCGCCCCTGGCCTGTCTGGGTTTGCTCGCCGTTGTTTTGTTGCTTCAGTCCTGCGCAAGCGCGGAATTCCGTATTACCCCTGTCGTGCAGTTCCTTCCAGAGACGGCGACCGCTAACAGCATTTCCGGGGTTTCAAGGGACGGGACTCTAAAGGTCATAACACTCAACATTGCCCATGGGCGCGGTGAGGGTTTCCATCAACTGCTGCAAACAGGAGCTGAAACTCGGACCAACCTGGATGCGATAGCAACCCTGCTGA
>DAOVYA010000059.1 GCA_030635865.1 Gammaproteobacteria bacterium
CGCGCAGACCCGCATATCGGTTTACTGCACAGGGCAACTGAAAAGCTTGCCGAGAGCAAACCCTTTAACCAGAGTATTGGCTACATGGACCGGCTCGATTACGTCTCCATGATGTGCAATGAGCACGGCTATGTGCTGGCGATGGAAAAACTGCTGGGCATTGAAGCGCCGATCCGCGCGCAATACATCCGCGTCATGTTCGATGAAATCACCCGCATCCTGAACCACCTGTTGTGGATCGGGGCACATGGCCTGGACGTCGGTGCCATGACTATTTTCCTGTATGCCTTCCGTGAACGTGAAGATCTGATGGATCTCTATGAGGCTGTTTCCGGTACCCGCATGCATGCAACCTATTATCGCCCGGGTGGTGTGTACCGTGATTTGCCGGAGGCCATGCCGAAGTACGAGGCATCCAAATGGCACTCCCAGAAAGAAGTTGATCGCAAAAACGAAGACCGCCAGGGGTCCATGCTGGATTTTATTGAAGCCTTCACCGAACGTTTCCCGGGCTGTGTGGATGAATACGAAACCCTGCTGACGGATAATCGCATCTGGAAACAGCGCACGGTGGACATTGCCGTGATATCCCCGGAACGCGCCATGCAGCTGGGCTTTACCGGCCCGATGCTAAGGGGCTCCGGCGTCGAGTGGGATTTACGCAAAAAGCAGCCTTACGAGGTCTACGACCGCTTGAAATTTGATATCCCGGTCGGTGTCACCGGGGATTGCTATGACCGTTACCTGGTGCGTATTGAAGAGATGCGCCAGTCAAACCGTATTATCAGGCAGTGCGTAGACTGGTTGCGCAAGAACCCGGGCCCGGTGATGCTCGAGGATTATAAGATCGCACCGCCACGTCGCGAAGAGATGAAAGCCGACATGGAGGCGCTGATTCATCACTTCAAGCTGTTTACAGAAGGTTTTTGTATCCCGGAAGGCGAGGCCTATGCAGCCATTGAACACCCGAAGGGCGAGTTCGGCGTCTACCTGATTTCTGATGGTGCCAACAAGCCGTACCGTTTAAAGGTACGTGCCCCCGGCTTTGCACACCTGTCGGCACTCGATGAAATGGTGCGTGGCCACATGCTGGCCGATGTCGTTGCCGTCATAGGTACGCAGGATATTGTATTTGGGGAGATCGATCGTTAATGGTTGCTGAAATGAAGGCACGCAGATATGCGCTGTTAACGGCTGAGTCCCGTGCGCGTATTGATGGCTGGATTGCCAAGTATCCGGCCGGACAGAAGAAATCTGCCGTACTGAGTGCGCTGCAAATTGCACAGCAACAAAACGCTGGCTGGGTGACCAGGGAGTTAATGGATGCAGTGGCCGATTATCTCGATATGCAGCCGGTCGAGGTGTACGAGGTCGCTACCTTTTATTCCATGATCGAGATCGAGCCGGTCGGACGTAACATGGTCGCCCTGTGCACCAACCTGTCCTGCATGTTGTGCGGTGCGGAAACCATTGTTGAATATGTCGAAAAGAAACTCGACATCAAGCTGGGAGAAACGACACCTGATGGCCGTATCACCCTGAAGCTGGAAGAGGAATGCCTGGCCGCATGCGCCGGCGGACCAATGATGACCGTTAATGGTCACTACAAAGAGAATCTCACGCCAGAGAAGGTAGATGAGATCCTGGATGCACTGGAGTAGGGCATGACGGTACAAGTCTGTTTTGACACTTTGCAGTTTGATGAGCCATGGACACTTGAGAATTACCTCAAGGTCGGTGGCTATGAGGCGTGGAAGAAGATCCTTAAGGAGAGGATTTCCCCCGAAGATGTCATCGAAGAGGTGAAGAAATCGGGCCTGCGTGGACGTGGTGGGGCAGGCTTTCCCACCGGCCTTAAGTGGAGCTTTATGCCGCGCACGGCTCCGGTACAGAAATACATTATCTGTAACTCGGATGAATCCGAGCCGGGTACCTGCAAGGACCGGGACATTTTGCGATATAACCCGCATGCACTGATTGAAGGTATGGCCATTGCCGGTTATTCCATGGGTGCAACCGTCGGCTACAATTACATGCGCGGCGAGTTTCATCATGAGCCATTTGAGCGCTTTGACCATGCACTGAAGGAAGCACGTGCAGCCGGTTTCCTGGGGGACGATATTCTCGGTTCCGGTGTGGACTTCGAATGTCACGGTCATCTCGGCGCCGGGGCCTATATCTGTGGTGAAGAAACGGCACTGCTTGAATCACTCGAAGGCAAGAAAGGCCAGCCGCGTTTTAAGCCGCCGTTCCCGGCCAACTTCGGTCTGTATGGCCGGCCCACAACAATTAATAACACCGAGACACTGGCTTCTGTGCCAGCCATCATGCGCAATGGCGGTGACTGGTTCCTGAACCTCGGCAAGCCGAATAACGGCGGCGTAAAAATATTTTCGGTTTCCGGTCATGTAAACAATCCGGGTAACTTCGAGGTCCCGATGGGACTGCCCTTCAGGGACCTGCTGGAACTGGCGGGCGGTGTACGCGAGGGGCATAGCCTGAAGGCCGTGATTCCCGGTGGTTCTTCCATGCCGGTGATGCCGGCGGATGTCATCATGGAAACCGATATGGACTATGACTCATTGGCCAAGGCGGGTTCTGCCCTGGGTTCCGGTGGCGTGATGGTCATGGATGAAACGACCTGCATGGTCAAGGCCCTGTTGCGCGTATCGCGATTCTATTACGCGGAATCCTGTGGTCAGTGCACACCGTGCCGCGAAGGTACCGGCTGGATGTATCGCGTGATCAAGCGTATCGAGGAAGGACAGGGCAAGCCGGAAGACCTGGATCTGTTAATCAGTGCGGCCGGTCAGATTGAAGGACGGACCATTTGTGCGTTTGGTGATGCTGCTGCCTGGCCGGTGCAGAGTTTTCTGAAACACTACCGCGAAGAATTTGAATATCACATTACCCACAAGTGCTGCATGGTGGGTGAAGGTGCAACCTCGAAAGGAGAGGCGGCATGAGTGCCCGGCCAGAGATCCCGGCAGAAGATGCCGTCAACATTGAAATCGACGGTCAGCCATACCAGGCACGCAAGGGTGCGATGATTATTGAAGTGACCGATGCGGCCGGTATCAGCGTGCCGCGCTTCTGTTATCACAAGAAACTCTCGGTCGCTGCCAATTGCCGCATGTGCATGATTGAAGTGGAGAAGGTGCCGAAGCCGTTGCCGGCCTGTGCCACACCGGTTGCTGAAGGCATGAAGATTTTTACCCGGTCGGAGCTCGCCAGGGGGGCACAGAAAGCGGTCATGGAATTCCTGTTGATCAACCATCCGCTGGATTGCCCGATTTGTGACCAGGGTGGTGAATGTGAATTGCAGGACCTGGCGCTGGGTTACGGTCGTGACGTGTCGCGCTTTGCAGAGAAAAAGCGGGTCGTGCAAGACAAGTTCATCGGTCCGCTGATTGCGACAGATATGACGCGTTGCATACATTGCACCCGCTGTATCCGTATGTTGCGCGAAGTGGCCGGCAAGAAAGAACTGGGTGCGACAGGACGTGGCGAGAACATGGAAATCGGTACCTATATAGAGAAGTCACTTGAATCGGAACTCTCGGGCAATGTCATCGATGTCTGCCCGGTGGGTGCGCTGACCTCCAGGCCATTTCGTTTCAAGGCGCGCGCCTGGGAATTACAGCAACATGCATCGGTCGCGCCGCATGATTGCATTGGTTCCAACCTGTTGGTGCATACCCGTCGTGGCGAGGTGATGCGCGTCGTGCCACGTGAGAATGAAGAGATCAACGAAGTCTGGTTGTCGGACCGGGATCGCTTCAGCTATGAAGGCCTGTACAGCGAAGATCGCCTGGCAGAACCGATGGTGAAGGTGGAAGGCGAATGGCAGGTTGTGGACTGGGAGACCGGTTTACAGGCAGCGGTTGATGGTATCCGGGCGGTCATCGATGCGCACGGTGCAGAGCAGATGGGGGTGCTGGTGGCGCCGACTGCAACGCTTGAGGAAATGATGCTGGTGCAGGCGCTTGCGCGCGGCAACGGCATCAATAATATTGACCATCGCCTGCGCCAGACCGATTTCAGCGATCAGGAACAGGCACCCCTCTGCCCGACACTGGGCCAGTCACTGGATGCGCTGGAAACACTGAATGCCGCATTGGTTATTGGTTCCAATACCCGCAAGGACCAACCGATTGCCGGACACCGTTTGCGTAAAGCGGCGCTGGCCGGTGCGCAGCTCATGTTTGTAAACCCGGTGGACTACGAATTCCTGTTCGATATCCATGCAAAAGCCATAGTTCCGCCATCGCAGATGGTGAATGTATTGGCTGGTATAGCCGCGTGTTTCCCGGGTGCCGCCGGCCAATCGACTGATGCAGTGAAGTCTGTGATTGCCGGTGCATCGCCGGATGATACCCAGCGCGCGATGGCTGCTGCCCTGAAAGAGGCAGAAAAGGGCGCGGTCTTGCTTGGCAGTATCGCTATTGCCCACCCGCAATATTCATTAATCAAGGCGCTCGCAGCGCTGATTGCTACTGCGAGTGGTACAACGCTTGGGGTCCTCCCGGAGGCTGTCAACAGTGTAGCTGCCTGGCTGGCAGGCGTATTGCCACACCGCGGGCCGGCCGGTCGTGCTGTTTCCAACGCGGGCATGACGGCGCGGGATATGCTGGCATCACCACGAAAGGGCTATTTGCTGTTTGACGTGGAACCCGCATACGACTGCGAAGCTGCTGCGATGGCAGCAGCGGCCACAGGCGCTGCCGAATTTGTTGTTTCCATCAGCCCGTATGCCAGTGATGTCATCAGGGAAACTGCGGATGTGTTGTTGCCCATTGGTCCGTTTACGGAAACCTCCGGTACTTACGTGAATGCAGAAGGACGCTGGCAGAGTTTTCAGGGCGTAGCGAACCCGGTTGGTGACAGTCGTCCGGGCTGGAAGGTCCTGCGTGTGCTGGGTAACCAGTTTGGCCTGGACGGATTCGAGCAGACCAGCAGTGAGCAGGTTCGTGACGCCCTGCGCGAACAGGTCGGCACAATCAAGCTGGATAATACACAGGTGAACGGGCCGCTTGCAGCAGCAATGGCCGTTGACGGCCTGGAAAGGGTTGGCGATGTGGCCATGTATTCGGTCGATGCGCTGGTGCGCAGGGCTGGATCACTGCAGCAGACGCCCGATGCTGCTGTAGCCGGGCTGGCGCGTATAAATTCAAAACAGGCAGAGAAGACCGGCGTGCGTGATGAATACACGGTGATCGTCACACAGGGTGATTCCAGTGTGACGATGGACATACAGATCGATGAGCGTGTCCCGGATAATTGTGTCCGGGTGCAGGCAGGGACGAGTGCTTCTGCAGCGCTCGGTGCCAGTTTCGGCCCAATAAAGATACAGCGGGTTTGACAGGGATCTCACTCATGACTGATACGGCCGTGCAGAAATACAAGTATAAAACGCAGTTAATGCTGCACATGCTGGCGGCTGTCGTGCTGCTTGCAGCCGTTGCCGTGCTCGGGGTGTATTACTGGGAAGAAATAAAGGAAATTACCGTTTTATATATCCTGATCAAGATTGTCGTCATCGTTGGCCCCTTGATGGGGGCGGTTGCCTACCTGACGTTCGCCGAGCGCAAGTTCATCGGCTACATGCAGATGCGTATCGGGCCAAACCGGGTTGGGCCGCGTGGCTGGCTGCAGCCGATTGCAGACGCTCTGAAGTTGCTGATGAAGGAAATTATTGTCCCGACCAACTCGAGCCGTTTCCTGTTTGTGATTGCGCCGATGTTATCCATTGCACCGGCTCTGGCAGCCTGGGCCGTTCTGCCTTTTACCGATACGCTGGTGCTGGCAAATATTGATGCCAGCCTTTTGTATATCCTCGCGCTGACATCGATGGGTGTTTACGGCGTGATTATTGCGGGTTGGGCATCGAACTCGAAGTATGCGCTTCTTGGCGCAATGCGTTCGGCGGCGCAGATTGTGTCGTATGAAATTGCCATGGGTTTTGCGCTGGTTGGTGTGTTGATTGCCGGTGGCAGTCTGAATCTGGTCGAAATCGTGGAGGCACAGCAGGGCAGTTTCCTGCACTGGTTCTGGTTGCCCTTGTTTCCCCTGTTCCTGGTTTATTTTATTTCCGGTGTTGCGGAAACCAATCGTGCACCGTTCGATGTGTCCGAAGGCGAGTCGGAAATTGTTGCCGGGTTCCACGTCGAATATTCCGGAATGGCCTTTGCCGTATTCTTCCTTGCGGAATACGCCAACATGATCCTGATTGCCGCGCTGGCTGCACTGATGTTCCTGGGTGGCTGGCTGTCGCCGTTCCAGGGTACCTGGCTGGAATCCTGGTTTGACTGGGTCCCGAACATATTCTGGTTCTTCGGGAAGACCTCATTAATGGCATTTTTCTTTCTCTGGTTTCGTGCAACCTTCCCGCGTTACCGCTATGACCAGATCATGCGCCTGGGCTGGAAAGTATTTATTCCAATCACAATTGTGTGGCTGGTACTGGAAGGTGCCGCGGTAATGGCCCATGTTGGGCCGTGGTTTGACTGAGATAATCTGATTTATGGATGATTTCGTTAAGTTCCTGAAAAGTCTGTTTCTTCTTGAGCTCCTGAAGGGGCTGGGACTGACCGGCAGGCGCATGTTTTCGCGCAAGATCACGGTGCAATATCCGGAGGAGAAGACGCCGCAGTCAAACCGTTTCCGTGGTCTGCATGCCTTGCGGCGCTACCCGAACGGTGAAGAACGCTGTATTGCCTGCAAGCTTTGCGAGGCAGTTTGCCCGGCACTGGCAATCACGATTGAGGCGGAAGAACGTGAAGACGGGACCCGTCGTACAACCCGTTATGACATTGATTTGTTCAAGTGCATTTATTGCGGTTTTTGCGAAGAGTCCTGCCCGGTGGATTCCATCGTCGAGACAAGAGTTTTTGAATACGCCTTCGAAAATCGTGGCGAGAATATCATGACCAAGGAGATGCTGCTGCAGATCGGTGACAAGTACGAAGCACAGATTGCAGCAGACCGCATCGAGGATGCAACGTACAGGTAAAGACAATGGATTTTGAACGCTTCGTATTCTACTTTTTTGCAGCGATCCTGATATTCGCGGCTGCACGCGTGATCACCGTTCGTAACCCGGTGTATGCGGTGTTGCACCTGGTGCTGGCATTTTTTACCAGCGCCGGATTGTGGATGCTGCTGGAAGCGGAATTCCTGGCGATTACGCTGGTGCTGGTCTATGTCGGTGCGGTGATGGTTTTGTTCCTGTTTGTGGTGATGATGCTTGATATTAATTTATCCCCGTTGAGCGAAGGCTTTATCAGGTATCTTCCGGTTGGACTCGGCGTTGCTGCATTGATTGTCCTGGAAATGTACCTGGTTGTGCGGGCGAGTCACTTTGGCGTAGACACCATGGCAAACCAGCTGCGGCACGCCGAGGGCTACAGTAACGTTAAAGAACTCGGTGGCGTGCTTTATACCGACTATGTGTACCCGTTTGAAATTGCCTCGGTGATTCTGCTGGTTGCGATTATTGCGGCCATTGCACTGACAATGCGCAAGCGGCCCGAAACAAAAAGTCAGGACCCGGCAGCACAGATTGCAGTACAGGCCAGTGACCGGGTGAGGGTCGTTAAAATGGCATCGGAAAGGAAAAACCCATGATTGGCTTGTCCGATTACCTGGTTCTGGGCGCCATCCTGTTCGGATTGAGCGTGGCGGGGATATTTCTGAACCGGAAAAACGTCATTATCCTGTTGATGGCTATTGAGCTGATGCTGTTGGCCGTGAACATGAACTTTATCGCCTTTTCCTATTTTCTGGACGACACGGCGGGCCAGGTCTTCGTGTTCTTCATATTGACAGTTGCCGCAGCAGAGGCTGCCATCGGGCTCGCGATCCTGGTCGTGCTGTTCCTCAACCGGCAGACCATCAATGTTGATGATCTGGATACACTGAAAGCTTGATGCCGATGTCCATGGAAAATATTTAGCTGGCCATACCGCTGGCACCCCTGTTCGGGGCC
>DAOVYA010000249.1 GCA_030635865.1 Gammaproteobacteria bacterium
AGCGCAGAAAGCCCAGGTCAAACACACCTGCATGGGTTGCGCCGTCAGCGCCTACCAGCCCGGCACGGTCGATGGCAAAGGTGACATCGAGGTTTTGCAGTGCGATGTCGTGTATCAACTGGTCATAGGCGCGCTGCAGGAAGGTGGAATAGATCGCGACGACCGGCTTGATACCCTCACAAGCCAGTCCGGCGGCAAAGGTCAGGGCGTGTTGTTCGGCGATACCGACATCAAAATAGCGGTCCGGGAATCTTTCTGAAAATTCCACCAGCCCGGAGCCTTCACGCATCGCCGGTGTGATGCCTGTGAGTCGCTTGTCTGCCTCTGCCGTGTCACACAGCCAGTCGCTGAATACCTGTGTATAGGTTTTCGATGCCGCTGACTTGTTTTGTTCGCCGGTTTCGCGGTTAAAAGGTGTGACCCCATGGTAATTGCACGGGTCCTGCTCGGCCGGGTGATAGCCTTTGCCTTTCTGCGTGACGATGTGCAGGAACTGGCGTCCCTTGAGTCCGCGCAGGTTACGCAGGGTGGCCGTGAGGGTGGACATGTCATGCCCGTCAATCGGCCCGATGTAATTAAAACCAAGTTCTTCGAACAGAGTACCGGGCATGAACATGCCTTTTACATGTTCTTCCCAGCGCCGCACGAACTTCCTGGGTCCCGGCAGGTTCTGCAGGATGCTCCTGCCACCTTCACGGACACCGGTATAGAGGCGCCCGGACAGGATGCGTGCCAGGTAATTGCGCATGGCGCCCCGGTTTGGCGAGATGGACATTTCATTATCATTCAGTATGACCAGCAGGTTGCAGTCCAGGTCACCGGCGTTATTGAGGGCCTCGTAGGCCATCCCGGCGGTCATGGCACCGTCGCCGATAATTGCAACCGTATGATGGTCCCTGTTCTCCATGGCGGCTGCAGCCGCCATACCCAGTGCAGCGCTGATCGAGGTGCTGGAGTGCCCGGCCCCGAAGGTATCGTACTCACTTTCCTCGCGGTTGAGAAAACCACTGAGCCCGTCACGGCAGCGCAGGCTGCGCATTGCATCGCGCCGGCCGGTCAGGATTTTGTGGGGATAGGCCTGGTGCCCGATATCCCAGACCAGTCGATCACGGGGTGTATTAAAGATATGGTGCAGGGCGATCGTCAGTTCGACGGTCCCGAGTCCCGCCGCCAGGTGACCGCCGGTGGTGGAGACGGATTCAATCAGGAACTCACGGAGTTCATCAGCCAGCTGTGTCAGTTTGCCCGGGTCCAGCGAACGCAGGTTGGCCGGTGAATCAATGGTGCCAAGTAGTGGATAATTCGTATCAGGCATGGGGAGTACCGACTGCAAATTCTACCAGAGTATATATAAATTATTGATATATTTCTTTAATTTGTTCTCTCAGGCTTGGAACAACCTCGGATTCAAACCAGGGATTGAGCCGGAGCCAGCGCATATTACGCGGTGACGGGTGCGGCAGGGGGAAATAGTCCGGCAGGTAGTTTTTCCAGTTCTGAACGGTAGTCGTGAGGGTCTGGCGTTTGGTCCCGAGATAATAGTCCTGTGCATATTTGCCGACCAGCAGTCGCAACTGCAGGTTTGGGAGCCCCGCGAGCAGCTGTTCATGCCAGAGTGGAGCGCATTCCGGGCGGGGTGGTAAATCACCCGATTTTCCCTTGCCCGGGTAGCAGAACCCCATCGGGATAATGGCGATTTCCTTTGCATCATAAAATCGCTCGGGTCCTGTTTGCATCCAGTCACGCAGGCGATCGCCGCTGGGATCATTCCAGGGTATTCCACTTTGGTGGACTTTCGTACCGGGGGCCTGTCCGACGATCAGTATTCGCGCAGGCCGGCTGGCGCGCAATACCGGCCGGGGACCCAGTGGCAGCTTGGTTTCGCATACCCGGCAGGCGCGAACCTCCTTCAGTAAATCATCGAGGCTGCATTGTCTCACTGTGATTTCAGCATTTCTCCGAGTTCCAGTGGTGCACGCCGGTCATTTTGTTTATGCCAGCGTCTGAAAACGTCCAGGCCGGCATCCAGGTAGGCGCGTTCATCTTCGTTATCAAGGAACCCTTGCAGCCGTTCACTGATGCTGCCGGTTTCAGTGATGGGCATGTTGAAGTACTTGTCGATAAAGGTTACGAATACACCAAGTGTTTGAGTTTCATCCAGGTCATATTGTTCGGCCAGGTATTTAATGGCCCCGAAATGAAAGGCCATCACCTTGTGTTGTTTGGCCGGGTAACGTCCAAGGTCTTCGCGATCAATGCCCATGATGGTGGCTGTGGTGAAACGATCCAGGATCTTGCCGAGCTCTTCTGTGGGTGACGGGGGGCGGGGTTTTCCCCTGAACAGATTACCGAAAATGCGCAATTACAGCCACCTGCGTACGCGCTGCTTGTAGTCCAGGTAGTCCTGGCCAAACATTTTTTCGAGATAGCACTCTTCACGTGTGATGGCGTATTGCGTGATGACAATGACGGAAGGAATAATCAGTACCAGTACCCATGCGTTGTTAAACCAGAGCGCAATCGTAATTTGTACCAGGGTCAGCACGATATAAAGCGGGTTGCGCGTATACCTGTAAGGTCCGGATATAATCAGTGCGCTATCCGGTTTGTCCGGGCGAACATCGGTATTGGCCCGGTGGAATTCGAAAATCGAGAATCCCGCTATAAGAATGGCGAGGCCAATAACAATACCTCCATACAAGTGCCCGCTGATGTCGTACGGCATGGTTTGTGGCCAATAATTGTTGAGAACAATGCCCGATAGAATGCTGATGGCATAGATAACCGGCGGGTGAACCCTGACGCCGGGCCCATGCAGTCCAGGGCACGGGTTATCACTGTTTTCCGTGTTCATGGGAGGTTATCTTGCAGAAATTTTTGCAGGTTTTTTGCGTTGATAATCTGTGTTCCATCACAATTGAATTGCATGCGTACCGTACTCTGCACCATGCAGATGGTGATATTACGCAAGTAGTATTCCTGGATTTCACGCAGGACTTTCAGGGAAGAAAATACCGCGTGTATATCTTCCCGGCTTAATGGTTTCCAGGTGTCTGAACGGCGCTGCAGAATATTTTTCCAGTAATCCGGTAAACCCTGGTAGTAATCGGTGGCGCGTAATGCACGGTAGAGTTCACGCATCAGGCTGATCTTGTCTTCGAACGGCAGAGGCGGGAATTGCCGCTCCAGGTAATCACGGTCAGCCAGTTTTGCTCCCTCGTGGATTTCGGCGCGCAACGGGTCAAACACTGATAGTGTGCGGATTTCACCGCTGTTAAAGCCTACAAAAATCCGGTAGATGCCACGGTTCA
>DAOVYA010000322.1 GCA_030635865.1 Gammaproteobacteria bacterium
CCTTGCGCCTGATGCGTTTCATGTTCTCAAAGGTGGGCGCGGTGTTTCCCGAAATCATGGGACGCTGGGCCTACCGCCTGTGGTTCCGTGTACGGCGCTTCCCCGAAGCGGCAACTGGCAAGCGTGCAGCTTCCAGCGCAGTGCGCGAAACATTGCTGGTTGATGATATCCCGATTGCCATCTACAAATGGGGTGAAGGACCTGTTGTGCTGTTCGTGCACGGCTGGTCCGGTCGCGGCAGCCAGGCGGCCGCTTTTATCGAGCCATTGAATCGTGCCGGCTACCAGGTCATTGCTGTCGATGCACCCGGGCATGGTGAATCTCCCGGTGACAGGACGAATATCCTCGAGTGTGCGGCCGTCCTGCAGGCCGTGAATAAAGCCTGTGGTCCCGTACATGCGGCCATCACTCATTCTTTCGGCGGCATGGTGCTGGCATACGCAATGAAGCAGGGTATGCAGGTAGAGCGTGCGGTTTGCATCAGTGCGCCGGCCAATGTCGAGTTCCTGATCGATGTCTTTGCGCGCACACTCAGCATGCACAAGTCCGTGGTTGATGTCCTGTGGCGTCGGCTGGAGCAGCGCTTTGAGGATGACTTCAGGGAGCGGATTTCAACGACAAACAATGTAAAAGAACTCAGTGTTCCTGCGCTGATTATCCATGATGAAGATGACGTCGGCGTGCCATGGCAGCAGGGCCGCCTGATTGCCGATGCCTGGCCGGGCGCGCAATTTCTGAAAACCAGGGGTCTTGGACACGGGCGTATCCTGCGTGATGCGCAGACGATACAGGCTGCGGTTGAATTTATATCGCGCTAGTATTGGCACAGTCCGGGTCACGTCAGGTCTCAGAAAATCATGAAACTCTATCTCGCACAACACGGTGAAGCACTCAGCAAGGAGGAGGACCCTGAACGCCCCTTGAGTGATCAGGGTAAGCGTGATGTACAGACGATCGCGGCCCTGGCAGAAGATGCGGGTGTACAGGTTCTACGGGTCTGGCACAGTGGCAAGCGCCGCGCAGAGCAAACGGCAGCTATACTGGCAAAGGCCATGTTGCCGGGTGGGGAGATCGAGTCCATTGACGGGATTAATCCAAACGATCCGGTTGATGAATTCATGTCGGATGCCGATGTCTGGCAGGAAGATACGCTGGTCGTTGGCCACCTGCCATTTATGTCACGGCTGGTATCATTGTTACTGATCAATGATCAGGAACACGAACTGGTTCGTTATTACCCGGGCAGTGTGGCCTGCCTGGAACGTACCGCTGGGCAGGGGTGGGTAATATTGTGGATGTTGCGCCCGGATGCCGTGACGGCACGGGGTGACGGAGAAAACAAACAATGAGCCTGCGCGGCATTGTCCCGCCTGACCCGCAAACCAATGTTTCACGAGAGTGTTACGTGGTCATTTTTACCCCCCGGAAGGACCGCAAACGATTTCCGGCCGGTTGTGTAGAGGTCTTTGATTCGCGGGAAGCAGCTATTGCTGCCGCCGACCCGGAAAACAAAAAGCATGCCGCATCTGTTGTCGGGCCATCGAAGTCTTCCGAAGGCCAGTATATTTATTACCTGCTGGGCTGGTTATAGGGCCGCTTCGCAAGCGAGGCAACAAAATATTATAAAGATGAAGATTGCGTTCAAACAGGTGCTACAGGTCAGGATGACACCTGGACCAGGAATGGTTATGCTGCGGTAAATGCCATGCAGGAGCGGTATTCACACACCAGGCCGAACAATGCGAATGTACCCGGGCAATAAAAAGTGCCGCTTGTTCCTCGCCAGGCATTTAGTTGCCGGTGATCTGCGGCCCAGGCCGTCAAATAATATATCTCATTACACAGGAAACAATTATGCCGACAACCAGTCAATCTATAGTGATTAACGCGCCTGTTGCCGATGTATGGAGCAGGATTGGCAACTTTCACGATTTCTCATGGGCGCCCAATGTAATAACCAGTGTCGAGAAAGTAGGTGCCATTGATGGAAATAGTGTAGGCGCAAAACGGATCCTCAATAATGTATTCCACGAAACCCTGATAGAAGTTGACGATGATCAGCATGTTCTAAGATATTCCATTGATGATGGTCCTTCGCCGGTATCCAGGGATGAAGTCTCGAATTATATCGGTATTATAAAACTTGGCCCTGCAAAAGAGGGTAGCGGCACATTGGTGGAATGGACATCATCATGGGAATCAAACGTAGAAGATGCTGTAGAGTTTTGCCACGGCATTTATGTTGCGCTTCTGGGCGAATTGGAAAAATCATTTAACCGGTAATCCAGGGCTCCAGGGACAGTGTGTGGTGCAATCTGATCACGCTGCTGCCAAAAGCCTGTCCGCAACCTGTGGACAGGCTCAATTCCTGTAGTGGGGTTTGCTCCCGTCTTGTTGCGGGCCCAGCTTCCGGCGCATCTCTTCGAGGCCTGTTTGATAGGCTTCTGCATCACCATAATTGAAAAATTTCGGATAGCGTGTATGCGCACCACGTACCCTGTGTGCATGGCGGATCGGGCACCAGTACTGCTCGGTGCGGGAAAAGATTTCA
>DAOVYA010000240.1 GCA_030635865.1 Gammaproteobacteria bacterium
AATAAATAAAACCTGTAGCCCGGATGAAACGAAGTGGAATCCGGGGGTGCGGATCTGCACAGCCCCGGAATACGTTTCACACCATCCGGGCTACAATTATTTTATTAAAGTTCCCTCTCCCGAAGGGAGAGGGGATGCAATGATTAAGCGCAGAAATATACTCAGGTAGAGTCTTCACTATAAAATGTTGCATACAAAACCGGTACCACGAACATGGTCAGCAGGGTTGCAAATACCAGGCCGGCAATAATCGTGATGGCCATGGCAACAAAGAAGGCGTCAAACAAAAGCGGCACCATGCCCAGTGCCGTGGTGGAAGCAGCCATGCCGACCGGCCGCAAACGACTGCTGCCGGAATCGATAATGGCCTCCAGTAAAGGTTTATCTTCTTCCCGTTGCAAATTGATTTCATCAATCAGCACAATGGCATTCTTGATCAACATCCCGGACAGGCTGAGAATTCCCAGCACGGCCATAAAACCAAACGGCTGGCCTGCCAGCAAGAGACCGGCAGTCACCCCGATGATGGCCAGCGGCACAGTCAGCCAGATAATCAGCGGCTGCTTCAGTGAATCGAAAAGCAAAACAGTAATCAGGACCATCATCAGAAAGAATGCCGGAATACCTGCCGACAGGCCGCCCATCGCATTTGCCGAGTCTTCATGCTCGCCACCCCACTCCAGTTCGAACCCCGGCGGGAGGTCAAGTGCCTCCACCTGCGGTGCAACACGATTGTAGAGTGTAGTTGCAAGACCAACATCCGGGTCCGCATATACCGTAATGGTAGGCTTGCGGTTACGCCGCTGGATGATCTCGTCTTCAAAAACAGTCTCGAAACCGGAAACCACCTGGCGCAGCGGGATCATTGCCTGGGCGGCATTGCTCCAGATCTGTAAATGGTTGATATTGTCCACATCGGATCGTTGCTGCTCCTCGGCACGCATCATAATCGGCAGGAGCAGATCGCCTTCCCGGTAGACTCCCACCCGCTTGCCCTGAAAACCTTCCAGCAGCGTGTTGGCAATATCCGGACGGATAATCCCATTCAGGTTCGCCTGCTCCTCTGCCATTACCGGACGGATCAACTTGACACGTTGCCGCCAGTCGGTACGGATACCCTTGGAGTCAGGATCCGCGCGGTAAATTTCCTGTACCTGCGACGCAAGTTCCCGCAGGGCAATCCTGTCCGGACCACTCAGACGCGCCTGGATCTTGCCGACACTTCCGGGTCCGAGTTGGAACTTGGAGGTATAAGCGAGCATATTCTCGTAGTTTTCCTGCAGGTAATTCTCAACGTCGATTGTCAACTGATCCAGATGCTCCGCCGAATCAACATCAACCAGTAACTGCGCATAGGCACTGTTCAGTTTCTCGGGCGTATAGGTCAGCAGGAAGCGCATTCCTCCCTTGCCTATCAGTGAGGACACGTGCGTGACACCTTCAACACCATGCAGGTAGTGCTCAACAGATTCCACGACCGCCGTGGTTTCATCAATGTGGGTTCCCTGTGGCAACCACAGATCGACCATAAACTGCGGTCGTGTAGACGGCGGAAAGAAACTCTGGTCAACATAACCGAAACCCCACAGGGCAGTGGCAAACATACCAACTACAAGCGAGAGGGTTACATACTTCTTCTTGATAGCGGTTTTCAGTAAGCCCCTGTACCTGACGTACAGGGAACCGGCATAAGGGTCTGGTGCTTCTGCCCCCTCCTTTCTATCGGGCGGCTTTAAAAACATGACACACAACAGGGGAGTGATCGAGACCGCAGTCACCCAGCTGAGCAACAGCGAGACCAGTACGACCTGGTACAGCGAGCGGGTGAACTCACCGGTACTGTCGTCCGATGTACCAATGGCCGCGAAGGAAAGGATTGCAACCACGGTTGCCCCAAGTAGCGGGATTGCAGTCTGCTTGACCACATCAATGGCACCCTGCTTTGCGCTGTCACCTTGTTCAAGACGCACCAGTACACCGTCAACCACCACGATGGCATTATCAACCAGCATACCCAGGGCAATAATCAGGGCACCCAGGGATATCCGCTCCAGCGCCACCTCCATGGGTACCATGAAGATAAAGGTACCGGCAATCGTCACCAGCAGTACAAAACCGATCAGCAACCCGCTGCGCAGCCCCATGAAAAACAGCAGCACGATGATGACGATAGCAACCGCCTGCAGAAGACTGACGATAAAGCTCTTGATGGCCACTGATACGGCTTCAGACTGGACTGAAACCTTGCCGAAACTGATACCAACCGGCACCTGCTCCTTCAATTCGGCCATGCGTTGTCCCAGGGCCTCTCCCATCGTAACCACGTTACCGCCTGACACCGTGGAAATACCCAGCCCAATGGCCTGCTGCCCGTCATAACGCAGCAGCACATCCTGCGGCTCTACATAACCACGCCGCACGGTGGCGACATCACGTAAATAGATCTGCTGTTCGCCACCGCCACTGATAAGAATCGACTCAAAGTCTTTTACCGTATTCACCCCACCTGTCGGACTGATGGTTATAAACTCGCTGCCCACCTCGACCTTGCCTGCATTGGTGACCAGGTTCTTCTGCCGTAGCTCATTGGCAATCACTTCATAGGAAATGCCCATCTGCGACATGCGGTCCCGGTCGAGTTCGACATAGATAGCCTCGGTACGCTCGCCATAGGTATCAATCTTGCCGACATCCACGACCAGCAGCAGTTCCTTGCGCAGCAGGTCAACGACATGCTTGAGCTCGGCGTAGGTATAACCTTCCCCGTATATCGCTATAAAGATGCCATAGACATCCCCGTAGTCATCGACCACGACCGAGGTACCGACACCTGGTGGCAAATCACCCTGTGCATCTCCGATCTTGCGGCGCAGCTCATCCCAGACCTGTTGCAGTTCTTCCTTGCGGTACTTGTCCTTGATGGTCACGGTCAGTGTTGACAGGCCGCGGTCTGATTTGGAGACCACGCGTTTCAGTTGTCCCAGCTCCTGGACGGCCATCTCCAGCTGGTCAGAGACCTCCTCTTCCACCTCGGCAGCCGACGCACCCGGGTACGGTGTTATTACCAATGCATCCTTGATGGTATATTCCGGGTCTTCAAGGCGACTCAACTCACCGTAACCCTGCATGCCGGCGCCCAGCATGACGAAGGTCAGAACGAGTGTTATGACCCTTCTTTCGATAAAAAACTGTGCAATATTCATCCGGGAATAATCTGTTTATTTATTTTTTAGCGGACGTACTTTCATACCTTCCTGGAGATGAGCCGCACCGCTGATTGCAATCCGGTCACCTTTTGAAAGACCACTGCTGACCAGGACATCGACGCCGGACATCTGGCCCAGCACCACCGTCACCCTGTTCACCTTCATGGTGTCAGGGTCTACCCGCCAGACATAGGCATTGCCCTGGTCATCCGCGGCAGA
>DAOVYA010000128.1 GCA_030635865.1 Gammaproteobacteria bacterium
ACTCGATTACCGAGACAGGCAATACTTCGTATCCGGCCTTGGACAGGCTGACATCAAGCTTGTACTGCTTCGGTATTATCCAACCTTCGATCTTGGCTGCCTCATGGATGGCAGCGATGGTCTCGCTGTAACCCAAGCGACTTTCCCGCTCAATAAAAAGAATAGACGGTGCTGCAAAATAGAGAATAATTAGTGTAGTGATTACACCCACCATCAACCCCGTTAGTCCACAAAAAATCTTCATATTCATTGCTGCTGACCTGTTAATTGCTGTTGATATTTTAACCATCCAAAACCATAAAGAAACGGAGTACTATTTTACAGTTAATCAGCATAATTTCCCAAGCGCCCTTACAGATGTAAACAAAGGTCTGCTCTAAACCGCTTTTCAGAAGCTCCAGCATTTTGATCGAAGGACTACTACGGGTCGATTCAGGAAGTTCGCCAGGAAAACCCGTAGGTTATGGATTAAAGCTTTTGCGAGCGGGCACATCCTGAAAGTAGTTACGGTTACCGGTCCATGGATGTGTAAATATTGCTGAGACGCTTCAGTGGAATTTTTATATTGAATTGTCGGGCCAGAAGTTGTTGCGCATCCTCCAGTGATTCCGGTGCTGGCGTCAGGCGTTTCAGAAAAGCGGAAACGTCTTCATTCACGGCCCATGGATAGATCAACCAGCGCCACTTGGTGATTTTTCCGGCGGAATAATCCGCATCAAAATGGGTCACCGCCTTGTGGTGCATGACGGCAGTACGAATCTCGCCGGGCTGAAATACCTGCAGATGTTGCGTGGCGGCTTCCAGGGTATCACCCGTGTCATTGACGTCATCAACGACAAGAACCCGCAGGCCCCTGATATCGGCCTTGAGCGGATAGCGGATGACAGCTTCCTCCTGCCGGTTTGCACCCGACAGGTAATGTTCAATCTTGATGCTGGTCAGCCCCATGATATGCAGCCAGTCGCACATAAGCCGGGCCGGCACATAACCACCACGGCCGATGGCAATGATCAGGTCAGGATGGTAGTCCGACTCCCTGATCAATCCCGCGAGGTGTTGGCACAGCCGTTCCACCTCTGACCATGAAATCAGCTCGCAGCGCAGTTGTTCTGACATTTATAACCCTTGTAAAAATGGCTGTTTGTTGATATTGATCAATGCACTGACCCGGTATTTGTGCCTCAATAGCAGTTGTAGAAAATCCGGCAAGTCAATACACATCGACTGAAGGTAAACTAGCATGACCAGCGAAGCAGACCCTATTATCGACGCATGGTATCACTACCCGGCGAAGGCGCAAAAATTCAAGGTCACAGCGCTCGACGAACACACCGCAACGGTCGAGATCCAGTATTTCGACGGCAATGTCGATGAGCTTGATATCGACAGCTGGTACGGTCTCAACATCGAACGCATCGAGCCCCCCGAGGACTGGACCGGCCCCATGGACAATATCGAAAAGGATGATCTGAATCCGGTTGGTACCGAGATGCAGCGTGAAGACTGGGATGCACCCTACCAGGAAGTGGATGAAAAGCACCGCGCCGGTCCAAGAGAACCTGATGAGACGCAAGAGGGGCCGGAAGACGATTGGGGTGAAGGAAGACCGAAAGAGGAACCCATGGAAAGCAAGGAATAAACCTTGCGCCCGCCCCCGGAAGTTACTTCCCTGCAATTATTCGAACACAGGGCAGTCCTTACCTTTTATTCGGCCCGCAATGCTTCCACCGGGTCCATTTGCGCCGCCCGGTATGCCGGGACAACCCCGGCAGCAAGACCGATGCTGACAGCGATTGCTTCAGCTAGCAACACGTAAACAAGGGGTATGTGAACCGGGAGTGCAGGCAAGGCAGCATGTAACAGCCAGGCAATTCCGGTACCAAGGACAAGGCCGCTCAAGCCACCGACGGCAGCGAGCACGACCGCCTCACCCAGAAACAGGCCGAGTATCTGGGCCTGCCTGGCTCCGAGAGCACGCAGCAGACCAATTTCGTTGGTACGTTCATTGATGGCAATCGTCATGATGGTAACAATACCAATGGCACCAACCAGCAGCGATATACCTCCGATCGCTGCAACCGAAAAAGTCAGCACATTCAGCACAGAGCCCAGAACGTCCAGCATCTGCTGCTGTGTTGTAATCGTGACATCATCCCTGCCGTGACGTGTTACCAGTGTTTCCCTGATTCCCTCAACAACTTTCTCCACGGGAGTGCCCTCGTCATACATAACATCGATTTCAAACAGGGATTCATTGTTAAACAGGGTCAGGGCGCGGGCGGCCGGTATGTAAACCGTATCATCGAGATCGAACCCAAGCACCGTACCCTTGGATTCCATTACACCGATAACCCGGTAACGGTAACCGCCGATTGTGATGCGCTGCCCGAGGGGACTGCGGTCGGCGAATAATTCCTGCCGCAATTTGCTGCCGAGCACAGCGAACGCGCGTGGAGCAGTTGGATCATCCTCCGGCAGGAACCGGCCTGATTTCACTTTCATACTGAAGGCCTCGGGCATTTGCGGGCCCGCCCCGTAGATCGTGGTGCGCCGCCGCCTGTTTCCTGCTTCCACCTCGGCATTACCCTGCACAAAAGGAACGACCGCCCGCACATATGGCAAATGCCTGAGTGCCCCGGCATCTTCGATCGTGAGCGGACGTTCTGTGCCGAATGCGCCCATACTGGTACCGGCAGTCGTGGCCTTGCCGGGGTTGATGCCCACCAGCGTAGTGCCGAACTGGGTAAACTCCGCCAGCACAAACTGGTGAACACCTTCACCAATGGAGGTCAGTAACACCACGGCAGCTATACCCACAGCGATACCCAGTGCAGTGAGAAAACTGCGCATCCGGCGCGCAACCAGCGAGCTACCAGTCAGATGCAGAAAGTCACGTGTACGCATACTGCTGCTCTATCCATATGATATTTGCGGATCCGGAGCACCCGTTACCGCCTCGATAATGCCAGCACCGGATCCAGCTGCGCGGCGCGCCGTGCCGGCATCAGGCTGAACAGCAAGCCGGTGATCAATGCCACCACGAGCGCAGCGACACTTGCCCAGGTCGGGGCATAGGCTGGCAGTACCGGAAACGCATGCCTGACAATCAGGCTGCCCAACTGTCCCAGTAACAACCCGGTAAAGGCCCCCAGGGCCGAAAGTATCATTGCCTCGGTCAGAATCAGAATGATGATCTGCCGGGGTGAAGCGCCGAGCGCCTTGAGCAGACCAATCTCGGCCGTGCGCTGGGAAACAGCCACCAGCATGACATTCATAATCAATATACCGGCGACTGCCAGGCTGATTGCTGCGATCCCGCCCACTGCGTAGGTCAGTGTCCCGAGGATACGGTCGAATGTCTCCAGTACCGCATCCTGGGTTATGACAGTGACATCCTTCTCCCCCTGATGGCGCTCCTGCAGGGTATCGATAACAAATGCCTTGACTGTCTCGATGGCGTCACGGCTTTTCGCTTCCACCAGGAGGCGGAATAACGATGATGTGTTGAACATCTGCTGCGCCGATGCGACCGGTATAATGACAGTTTCCTGCACATCAACACCGATTGAGCGGCCTTCGGAACCCATGATGCCGATGATGCGGAAACGCCTGTCACCGATCCGTATCCATTCCCCGAGCGCACGCTTTGCGCCGAACAGTTCATTGCGGATCTTGCTGCCGATAACAGCGACCGGTGTAGCGAGATCAAGATCGGCCTGCGGAAGAAAACGGCCCTGCCCCATCTCCCAGTGACGGATTCCGAGCAGTTCGTGACTGGAACCCAGGATCACAACATCACGCGAGCGGCCTTTCCAGCTTACATCGGCCGAACCGACATTGATCGGGGCGATTCGCAGGACATTGTAACTGCGCAGCAAAGAGCGGGCATCGTCAAGTGTCAGGTCACGGGGTGTCTCGCCCATCATTGTGGTGGGGTTGATACCGGCAGTTTCAGAGCGACCGGGGAATACAATGATCAAATTGGTTCCGAGTGAGGCGAATTCACCGGTTACATAGCGCCGTGCACCTTCACCCAGCGAGGTAAGCACTACTACGGAACAGACACCGATGGCCATTGCAACAAGCATCAGTACAGTCCGGGACGGGAAGCCCCGCAACGAACCGGTGGAAAACCTGATTACATCGGCGCCACGTAGCGGCATGTTATTTGACCACCTGCCCGTCAACCAAACGGCCATCCATCATGCGCAGCTGACGCTGTGCGCGCCGGCCTATTTCCGGATCATGGGTGACCACGATCAGGGTGATTCCCCGATCATTGAGTTCTTCCAGAATATGAATCACATCCTGGCCGGACTTGTGATCCAGGTTACCGGTTGGCTCATCTGCCAGCAGTACATTGGGTTTGGTGACTGTTGCGCGGGCGATGGCGACACGCTGGCGCTGACCACCTGACAATTGTTCCGGTTTGTGGTGACTGCGGTCGGTGAGATGCAGTTCGTCAAGCGCGCGGGCAACGCGTGGACGACGCTGTTCCGGTTCCAGTCCGGCCAGCAGCAATGGCAACTCGACGTTCTCGGCCGCGGTAAGCCGGGGTACCAGATGAAACATCTGAAAAACAAAACCGATTTCCCGGTTGCGTACCTGTGCCTGCCTGAGATTACCGAGCGACGTGACATCCTGGCCATTGAGCCGGTAGGTGCCGGAACTGGGCTGATCCAGAAGGCCAAGCAAATTCAGCAGTGTTGATTTACCCGATCCGGACGGGCCCATAATGGAGACATACTCGCCGGCATCGATGTTGAGCGTGACATCATCCAGTGCATGGACAGTCTGGTCACCCACCTGAAAATTACGGTGGATATTTACAAGCTCAATCATCTGGGGATTGTGTATCGCGTACTGCCGGAACGCCGCTGCCAACGCCTTCACGTTCTACCGAGAGGACAACCTCCTGACCTTCAGCCAGCCCATCGGTTACTTCTGTCCAGTCCCAGTTGCTCAAACCGGTACTGATTTCCCGTTCTTCAAGCATCTCATCGCCAGTAAGCAGCAGGACCTTGTTGCCTTCAAGAATCGCTTCGGTAGGAATGCGCAGGGCCGCCTCACTTTCATCAAGGACAATCTCTATATCCGCGCTGTAACCGGGCATCATGCCCTGACAATTTTCCGGGCACAGAAAATCAACTTCAACATCAACCGTGCGCGCCTGTTTTTCCAGCTCCAGAACATAGGGTGCAATGCGACGCACCCGGCCCTCGAACAGCTTCCCGGCCATGGCATCCAGCGAAATATTTGCTGACATACCGACGCGGATTTCCGGCGCATCCACCTCGTCGATGGGCGCCGAAACATACAGACAGCTGACATCCACAAGATCTACCGTGGGCGGCGTTGGTATTCCCACCGGTGAAGGGGTAACGAATTCACCAACCTCACCATTTACTTCAGCCACTATCCCCGCGAAGGGCGCCTTCAGACGCGTTCTTTCCAGCTCGGCATGTACAACCTTGATTCTGGCCTTGCTGACCTCGTTTTCTGCCAGTGCAGCATTACAGGCTGACTGTTGG
>DAOVYA010000178.1 GCA_030635865.1 Gammaproteobacteria bacterium
AATATATCAGAGCTACCCTGGAAATAAGCGGGAAATTTGCCCTGACACAGGTTTTCTCCCCAGAGACCATTGGTCGAACGCGTGCCCTGTCCCTGGCATTGCCTATTTCCTGGGCGTCACACCGCCGTGATCGATACGTTCGTATTCGGCAATCACCTGGGCGCCGAGCAGCAGAATGATGGCCGCGAATTCAAAGCTCAGCAGGATGATGATCGTGGTGGCGAGCGAGCCATAAATGATGCTCACAAAGGAAAGTGTTGTGAAATACCAGACCAGGCCATGGCGCGTGATCTCCCACAACAGGGTCGCCACGATACCGCCGACCAGGGCATGGGACCAGGCCAGCCGCCCGACCGGCATGACAAGATAGAAAGAAGTCAGCAACAACACCTCGCCGAGCACACCGAGCAGGTAAAGAATGGTCGCCGTTGTGCTTGTCATGTCGATATCGATGCCAATCAGCGACGGCGTGTCACTGCTGTGCTGGTTGAGCCAGCCGGCCATCAGGCTGACGACAAGAAAACCCGCGGCCAGCAGCAGAATATAAACATACGGCAGGATCGCCGAGACCAGGTAGTGACGGCGTTGACCCATTTGACGGTGGAAAAAGATCATCGACATGGCATTCTCCAGCACCGTGAATGCCAGCGAACTGAAGAACAGCAGCAACAGTATTCCCATCACACCGATCACCTTCCAGTGTGACAGGAAGGCTTCCAGGTGCGTCGAAAGGACCTCGGTTTGTATCGGGGCAACCAGCGCCAGGATGGTCGATACCGTATCAAGCAGTAACGCCGGTTCGATGAACTGGGAGAGTACGATCAGCACCAGTGCAAACACCGGAATAATCGACAGCAATGTGTAGTAGGCAACCGCACCCGCAAGCAGCAATCCCTGGTTGTCCCTGAAGCCCCATATGACATCAAGCAGGAACCGCCCCGGGTGGCTGATGACGTAACTCAAGGGTGATGGATTGGCACTCATGCTGTAATCAGGGCAATTAAAAAATGACAGTATACGTAATACTAAACCATATCCTCGCAGTGAAATAAGTATACTGTCCCCCAATTACTGTATGGATAACGATGATCTCAAGCGCGCCCGTGGCGCCTGGCAGTTACGCGGGCAGGCACGGCCCGACGCAGCGGTGGAGCCCGGCCCGGGGCAGGAGTCGGTATGGGATTACCCGCGCCCGCCGGTGATCGTGGATGACGCGCGACTGGTCCAGGTCAGGCTGGATGACGTGCTCATTGCCGAGACCCGTGCAGCCAGGCGCGTGCTGGAGACCGCCAGTCCGCCGACTTTTTACCTGCCGCCTGAATCAGTGCAGTTCGACTGCCTGCAAGCTGACACTGAATCCAGCTTCTGTGAATGGAAGGGGCAAGCGGCGTATTTCAGTGTCTGCGTGGGAAAGCATTGTGTGAAGCATGCGGCCTGGACCTATCCTGACCCCTTTGCCGAATTCACGGCGATCAAGGATTACCTGGCGTTTTACCCGGGCCGGCTGGAATGTTATCTCGATGGCGAGCGGGCACAGGCGCAGGCGGGTGGCTTTTACGGCGGCTGGATTAGCAAGGAGATCGTCGGCCCATTCAAGGGTGAACCGGGGACTTCGGGTTGGTAGAACAGTTAAAAGGGAACAGATTTATTTCCTGCTGATTATTCGCGTGTAGCCCGGATGAAGCGTAGCGTATTCCGGCTACTAAGCTGGTGTCTTGAAGAGAGCTTTGCCTAATCAGACCACGGTGCGAAACCGATAGAACGGTTCTTACCTGGCTCAGGCGCCATCAGCCGACGAATCGCATCAATGAGTTCTCTGATCGCGGCATCGTGGCTCGAAACCCGTTGTTCCAGTTCTGTGAGTTTTGCAGCCAATTCCTCGTTGGAAGCCAATATATCACGCAACCTGACAAACGCCCGCACAACATAAACACTGATATCAACCGCCCGCGGGGTATTCAGAACTGTCGCTGCCATTAGTGCTCCATGCTCAGTAAAAGCATAGGGCAGGCGTGGCGAATATTTCAGGCGTTCAAGGTGGTCGCAATTTGCGACTACCTCGCTTTTCTCGTCAGCTGTGAGTTGAAATATAAAATCGTCAGGAAATCGGTCCCTGTTCCTTTTTACCTGTTCGTTCAGTCGCTTGGTCTGGGTTCCATACAATTCAGCCAGATCTGCATCCAGAATAACCTTTCGTTCACGAATCAAAAGTAGGTGAGGGGCGTGAGCAGGAGCGGAAGCTTTACTCCACCTCCTGCATCCATGCAGTCGTCGCAATGACAGGGTAAAACGTGGTCTGTCGCTGTTTATGTCCTGTTTATTTCTATCCCGTACGCCAGCGCTGCAAATATCCCGTGGCCGATGCCTTCGGCACCCTCGACAGTTCCTGCATGAGTGAAAGCGGGATGTCCTCGATGCAATGCCGGTCCGCAATGTCATCCAGCATCCGCAGCCAGAGATGCGCCGTCATCTCCGCATCGGCAAGTGCGCGGTGGAAGGTGCCGCTGGTGGGAAGACGCTTGTACTCCACCAGGGTGCCAAGCTTGTGGCTGGGTGCATCGGGATAGACGCGCCGGGACACGAGCATGGAGCAGGCGAACTCACCCGTATAGTGACGCCGTATCCGTTGCAACTCGGCGTCGAGGAAACGCCGGTCAAACGAGGCGTTATGGGCAACCATATCGAAATCCCCGATGAACTCCCTGAATTCAGTCATCACCGCCTTGCACGACGGCGCGCCACGCAACATGGCATTGGTGATACCGGTATAGCCCTCGATAAAGGCGCTCACCCGCCGGTCGGGATTCATCAGTTGCTGGAAGCGGTCAGTAATCCTGCCGTTCTCAATGCGCACCGCGCCAATTTCTATGGCCCGGTCGCCCTGGTCAGGGGACAGACCGGTGGTCTCGAAGTCGAGGACAATAACCGTGTCGGCTTTTCTTTGGTTACACTTGTTCATTCTATCTCTTGAAAAATCGACGCCATTGCGAGCGTAACTCCGTCATTGCGAGCGCAGCGCGGCAATCTCATGAATCTGGCAACAATCTTACCAGCATGCCATCGCTGTCGTCGGTCAACAGGTAGAGCAGTCCGTCCGGGCCCTGGCGGGCATCCCGTATGCGGCCCAGCTCATCTTCAAGCAGGCGTTCCTCGCGCACGACATGTTCACCATCAAGCACCAGTCGTACGAGCAATTTGAACTTCAGTGAGCCAATGAAAAGGTTTCCCTGCCATTGCGGAAAGCGGTTGCCCGTATAAAACGTCATGCCCGAGGGGGCGATGGACGGTGTCCAGTAATGTATGGGTTGTGCCATGCCTTCCTTGTGGGTGCCTTCGCCGATGCGGGTACCCGTGACATAGTTGGCCCCGTAAGTAATCACCGGCCAGCCGTAATTGACACCGGGTTCCGGAATATTCAATTCGTCGCCACCCTGTGGCCCATGTTCATGTATCCACACCTTGCCGGTGACCGGGTGTAATGCCGCGCCCTGCATGTTGCGGTGGCCATAGCTGAAGATCTCCGGTTTTTTACCGCGGCTGTTTGCGAACGGGTTATCAGCTGGAATCCGGCCATCGTCGTGCAGGCGAATCAGTGAGCCTGCGTGGTCATTCAGGTCCTGTGCGCGGGGGCGATCACCGCGGTCGCCCAGGGTAATGAAAAGATAGCCGTGCTTATCGAATACCAGGCGTGAACCGAAATGCTTTTCGGTGTTGCTCTTGGGAAGGAGACGGAAGATGACATCGACCTGTTCAAGTCGATGCCCGCGTAGTTGTCCACGCGCCACTGCCGTGCCCACGGCCCGACCGTCTGCTTCGGCAAAAGAAAAGTAAACCAGCCGGTTGTTGTTGAAGTCGGGGTGCAAAGCTACGTCCAGCAGTCCGCCCTGGCCGTGTTGCCGGATGCGTGGCAGACCGCCAACAGGGTCGGGGTGCAGCACCCCTGCGGCGCTGATGAGCCGCAGGCGACCGGGTCGTTCCGTGACCAGCATGCGCCCGTCTGGCAGAAAGGCCAGGCTCCAGGGATGCTCCAGGCCAGCGGTGACAATCTCGTAAGCGAAGGCTGGCGACTGACCCTGTGTGACCTCCGCCGCAAGCAACGCAGGCAACAGGGCAAGCAGAACCAGGAAACCGTTTCTCATCGATAGTGGTTAAACCGGGGTCAGATCCCGGTTCTTGACCCCGGTTCTTTTGAGGTACACTGCTGCCATGCAAAGCGAATTCCTCTTCATCGTGCTCCTCATCGCGCCATGGGCCCTGGTGTTAGTCGCCGTACTCTTTTATCGCCAACGGCGAAAACGCAAGACGCTGAACGATTCCGGAGGTGGCAGCGGCGGAAAACAGGGATCTAACCCCGATTTTCCCTGATATTAGCTGAAACCAGGACCTGGCCCCGGTTCTTCGCCGATTTATTGAAATATTCCCGTCATTGCGAGCGAAGCGCGGCAATCTCGTGAAGCTGGCAGCAGATTTGATGAGATTGC
>DAOVYA010000173.1 GCA_030635865.1 Gammaproteobacteria bacterium
AGAAGGAAGGTTATACATATTTACTGTTCTGGATTCACAGGAAAAATGAAGAACTCCGCTCGGCGGTTGATGGCGATGCAGCGCTAGTGCTCGTGAGAGAATTTCCGAACAGGAAAGGGAGTAGTGTAAAACTCTACAGCATGAAGCCGGGGAGGCAATAATGAAAAACAACTCCCGGTTTTCACTTGATCGCCTGCGCCAGCCCATGCTGATTTTCGCCCATGATTTAATCATGGTTCCCGTGGCCTGGCTGGGGAGCTACTGGGTACGTTTCAATCTTTCTGTCATTCCCGAGGATTATCTTGCCAGGGCCGTGCAGGTGCTGCCGCTGGTCGTTGTCATTCAGGCCCTTGCGTTTTATATATTCGGAATGTACCGGGGTGTGTGGCGCTTTGCTTCACTGCCGGACCTGGTGCGTATTCTAAAAGCTGTGGCACTGGGCTCGGTCGTAATTATCGTTGTGCTGTCTTTGCTGTACCGGCTGCAGCAAACTCCCCGGTCAATTGCGTTATTGTACCCCTTGTTATTGATGATTTTTCTCAGTGGACCCCGGTTTCTGTACCGCTGGTCACGGGACCACAAGCTGAACCTGAAAACCGGCAAGCGGGTATTGATTGTCGGGGCCGGTCAGGCAGGTGAGATGCTGGTGCGTGACCTGCTGCGCAAACAGGGGCATGACCACGTGCCGGTTGCCTTTGTGGATGACAAGCCACGACGCCAGGGACAGGACCTGCACGGTGTTCCGGTCGTCGGCAGTTGCGATGACCTGCCGGCTGTTGTGAAACGTCTCGATATTGAACTCATCATGCTAGCCGTGCCATCGGCAAGGGCCGCCCAGATGAGGCACATTGTTGAACTGTGTGAGCAGTGCGAGGTCCCCTTTCAGACGGTACCACCACTCGAAGCTTTAATATCGGGGCAGGTCTCGATCAATGAGCTAAGGAATGTCTCGATTGAGGATGTCCTGGGTCGGGACCCGGTTACCCTTGACTGGGAGGGAATACGCAGGGGGCTTACCGGCAAAACAATCCTGGTTACCGGGGCTGGTGGTTCCATCGGCTCGGAACTGTGTCGTCAGATAGCGGGCCTTGAACCTGCGCACCTGGTGTTGATGGAAAACAGTGAATACAACCTGTACGAACTGGAGATGGAGCTAGGCAGGAAGTTCCCTGATGTCCGGCTGACTGCGTCGCTGGGCGATGTAAGGGATGCGGCCACGGTTGAACAACTGTTTGCTCAGCAGAAACCGGATGTGGTTTTCCATGCTGCAGCCTACAAGCATGTTCCAATGCTTGAAGACCAGGTGCGTGAAGCGGTAAACAACAATGTACAGGGTACCCGAACGGTTGCGCTTGCAGCGGACCGGCACGGTTGTTCGGAGTTTCTCCTTATTTCCACGGACAAGGCGGTAAACCCGTCCAATGTGATGGGCACCAGCAAACGGGTTGCTGAAATATTCTGCCAGAACCTGAGCGCGCATTCGAAGACCCGATTCATTACGGTACGCTTCGGTAATGTACTGGGTTCTGCAGGCAGTGTGGTGCCGTTGTTCAGGAAACAGATTCGCGAGGGTGGTCCGGTCACTGTTACCCATGCGGACATGGAACGATATTTCATGACCATCCCGGAAGCGGCGCAGTTGATCCTGCAGTCAGCCGTGCTTGGTCAAGGCGGAGAGATCTTTGTGCTGGATATGGGCGAACCGGTAAAAATCCAATACCTGGCAGAACAGATGATTCGCCTGTCCGGGAAAGAGCCGAATGTTGATATTGATATTGTTTGTACAGGGCTGCGCCCCGGCGAAAAGCTTTATGAAGAGCTGTTTCATGAACAGGAGGAGCTGGAGCCTACATTGCATGAAAAGATATTGCTGGCGCGTCATCGCCAGGTAAATTGGGATGAACTCACAAAGATCCTTGATGAGATAGAGTCGGCATGCGCAGCATTTGATTCGCCGCGCCTGCTGGAGCTGATAACCGGGCTGGTTCCGGAAAACAGAATAGCCTCGTCCGGCAGTGATGTCTCGTAACCCGTGTCCTCCCTTAAACATCAATATTTTTCTCGTAAAGACGCAAAGGTGCAAAGAAATAATTTGAGTTCGCTATTTGCAATAATTATTTTTAACTTTGCGATCTTGGCGTCTTTGCGAGAGGCATTCTGTTTGGATGAACGCTAACCATGTCCCGGGAGTTTCCTCTGTACCTGAGGAGTCAAGCCTGAAAATTGCCTTCTGCCTGTTTGCCTACCGGCCTTTTGGTGGATTGCAGCGTGATTTCTACCGTATCGCACAAATCTGTGCCAGGCGTGGTCATTCAATCGATGTATACACCATGGAATGGCAGGGCGAGATTCCCGGGAACCTTGATGTTCACGTATTGCCAGTCCGAAGCATGCGCAACCATGAAAGGAGCCGGAAATTCTCACGGTTGGTTGCACGTGAGTTGCAGGGCAAGTCATATAATATTGTGATCGGGTTTAACCGCATCAGCGGGATTGATGTCTACTATGCAGCCGACCCCTGTTACATCGCCAAGATCAGGGAGTTGCATGGGCCACTGTATCGGATGACAGGTCGTTACCGCCATTTCTCTGCAGTTGAAAATGATTTGTTTGGCCCTGGTTCGGAGACCCGGATATTGCTGTTGTCCGAGCAGGAAATTTCAAAATACGTTCATTATTACAACACACCGCTGGAACGTTTTACTGTATTACCACCGGGCATTTCACCGCAGCGTCGTGCACCCCCGGATGCCGGACAGATACGTGCGGATTTTCGCAAGGAACATGCTATCGGTGACAGGGACAGGCTGGTGCTGATGGTGGGCTCCGGGTTCAGGACCAAGGGGCTGGACCGGGCGATACAATCTATCGCGGCACTGCCGGAGGGGTTCAGGCAACGTTGTACCCTGATGGTGGTTGGAGAAGATAATGAACGCCCTTTCAGGAAAATGGCAAAACGACTAGGTGTTGCCGGTCGCGTCCGTTTTATGCAGGGACAGGAAGATGTAAGGTCTTTCATGCTGGGCGCAGACCTGTTGATCCATCCCGCGTATAGCGAGAATACCGGCACAGTACTGCTGGAAGCGATTATTGCCGGCCTGCCGGTACTGGCAACCGATGTATGTGGATACGCGTTCCATATAGAACGGGCAAGGGCCGGTCGTGTCCTGGTATCACCATTTAAGCAGGCGGTTCTGAACAGGGAGTTGCGGGAAATGCTGGACACGGAAGAGCGTGCACAGTGGTCCAAAAACGGCATTCGTTACGGACAGGAAGAGGACTTATACAACATGCCGGAAGTGGTGGCAGACTATCTTGAACACTACGCGGGCGAACGGCAGTGATCGAGCTGGAGGCGGAATTTGCAGCGCAGTTGCCGTCAGGGGTGGATGCCTTTGACTACATCATGCAACTGGACGGTGAGATGTTCCGTGATATCGATAACCGCCGCACCTTGCGGTTTTCGCTCAACGACAGGCGCTATTTCCTGAAGGCCCACTACGGGGTTGGCTGGAAGGAGATCACCAAAAACCTGTTGCAACTAAGGTTGCCGGTACTGGGTGCCCGTAATGAATGGCGCGCTATACAGCGCTTGCAGCAGCTGGATGTAGATACCATGACACTGGTCGGATATGGAGAGCGTGGTTTGAACCCGGCCCGGCGACAGTCATTCGTGATTACCGGGGCACTGGAAGAGACCGTTAGCCTGGAGGATTTCTGTGCAGACTGGGAGGAACATCCGCCAGCAACAAAGGCAGAGCTAAGATTCAAGCGTGCCTTGATAAACAAGCTTGCAGAAGTTTCACGCCGGATGCATGAAAGCGGTATGAATCACCGGGACTATTATCTTTGCCATTTCCTGCTGGACCGTTCTGCCGGGGCCATGAAGGATCCTGTGTCCATACCACGTCTGTCACTGATTGATCTGCACCGGGTTCAGATCCGAAAACATACACCGCTGCGATGGATTGTTAAGGATATCGGCGGGCTTTATTTCTCCAGTATGCGCATTGGTCTGACCCGGCGTGATCTCTACCGATTCATGACGACATACAAAAAGAAAGGCTTGCGCGATACCTTGCAGCAGGACGGAAAATTCTGGAGCCGTTGTCGTTTGCGCGCATGCAGCCTTTATCATTCCTTCTATAATGAACTGCCCCCTGCCAGTTGACATGACAGTTACCGCTGCAGAGCTTACCCGGATGAAGCGAGACCCTGGACCATTTACGCTTTCACTCGATGGACAGGTGTCTGGCGGCACCTTGCTGAAATGCAGCCAGGTGGTGCGCACTATCCCTGGCAGGCGACTGGTATGCCGAGGCGAATGGCAGGGTGATGATGTCTTTATTAAACTGTATCTCGGTACAGATAAACTCTTGAGCAAGGAGTTGCAGGGACTGAAGGCATTACATGCCGCTGGCATAGCAGCCCCGGTAATCCGCTATAGCGGAACGGCTGATGCGGGTGCTGTTCATGTCATTCTGCTTGAGCCGGTTCAGCCTGCCATGACACTGGAGGTTGCCTGGGAAGAGGCGGCCGATGAGCAATCGCGTATTGAATTGCTTGAGAAATCGGTTCGTACCATTGCAGATCATC
>DAOVYA010000101.1 GCA_030635865.1 Gammaproteobacteria bacterium
CTGGGCATTGTTTACAAATTCTACAAGAAGTTTTCTGTGCGGGTAAAAGGTACTTTCTATAGCGATGACAGTGAAAGTGAATTGTTCGCCGGTGTGCGGCTGAATCTCTGATCCGCTCTCCAGGAACATTATAAAAAAACCCGCCGGAAGGCGGGTTTTTTTGCCTACAGGCCTGTGCCCAGTTCCTGCCGCGATTCTTCCTGCTGTAGTTTCCAGAGGTGCGCATAGCTGCCGTTCTTCTTGAGCAGTTGCTGGTGCCTGCCATCTTCGATAATACGGCCCGCCTCCAGGACGAGGATGTTATCGGCATCGATAATGGTTGAAAGCCGATGCGCGATAACCAGTGTAGTGTGGTGGGCGGCGACCTCTCGCAGGGCGACAAGGATGTTCTGTTCTGAATGTGAGTCCAGGCTTGATGTTGCTTCATCGAACACCAGTATGCGCGGGTTTTTCAGGATGGCGCGCGCAATGGCGACCCGCTGTTTTTCACCGCCGGACAGTTTTAGTCCGCGTTCTCCAACGATAGTGTCGTAACCTTGTGGCAGCCCGGTAATAAAGCTGTGTATGTTGGCCAGTCGGGCGGCGTTCTCGATTTGTGCGCGTGTAGCTGCCGGTTGTGCGTAGGCAATGTTGTAAAACAGGGATTCGTTGAACAGTACGGTATCCTGGGGCACGATGCCGATGGTCTGTCGCAGGCTTTTCTGCGTGACCTGGCTGATGTCCTGCCCGTTAATGAGAATCCTTCCTTCCGCAACATCGTAAAAACGGTACAGCAGGCGGACAAGTGTGGATTTACCGGCACCACTGGGGCCGACAACAGCCACCTTGTGGCCCGGGGGGATTGTAAAATTGATGTTGTGCAGGATCGGTCGATCTGCATCATAAGCGAATGAAACATGCTCAAAGCGTACCTCGGCGTTATCTGTCACCAGGTCCCGGGCGCCGGGGTGGTCGACGATTTCGGGTTCCTGCTCAAGCACATCGAACATCAGGCGCATATCGGCAAGCGCATGTTTCAGCTGGCTGTAGACGATGCCCAGAAAATTCAGGGGAATAAACAGTTGCAACAGGAATGCATTGACAAGCACCAGGTCGCCCAGCGTCATGGTGCCTGCGACCACGCCCTGTGCTGCCAGGATCATCATCAAGGTAACAGCGGCCGCGATAATGGCGGCCTGTCCGAAGTTCAGGGCAGCCAGGGAGGTCTGGCTCTTTATTGCGGAGCTTTCCCAGTCATGCAGGCTTTCGTTGTAACGCTGTAATTCGTGCTGTTCGTTGCCAAAGTATTTTACCGTTTCATAGTTCAGCAGGCTGTCAATCGCCTGGGTGTTTGCTTTCGAGTCATGTGCATTCATTGCGACCCTGTATTTCATGCGCCATTCGGTCACCTTCATGGTAAAGACGATATAGATACTTACCGAGACGAATGTAATCATTGCAAACAGGGCGTCATATTTCACAAGCAGGATACCGGCGATCAGGCTGATTTCCACCAGCGTGGGCAGGATGCTGAAAACCATGTAATTCATCAGCGAACTGACACTGCGGGTGCCACGGTCGATGTCGCGCGACAGGCCGCCGGTTTTTCGTTCCAGGTGAAAACGCAGCGAAAGTTTGTGCAGGTGCTCCAGGACCTTGATGGAAACGCTGCGCATCGCGCCGTGCCGGACTTGCGCAAACACCGCGTCACGCAGTTCGTTGAACAGTGAACTGGCCAGTTTCAGGAGGCCGTACAGGAGCAACAGGGTCAGCGGCAAGGTAACCAATACATCGGATTTGATATCGAAGTTGTCAACAATTTCTTTCAGTACCAGGGGGATACCAACATTGGCAACCTTGGCCAGCACCAGGCATGCCAGGGCAAGCAGCACCCGGCCCCGGTACATCCATAAAAATGGCGCGAGGGATTGCAGTGTTCTCAGGTCGTTCCCATCCTGCTCGGGCAGGGTGACAGGTCGTGTGTGCATTGGTATGTATGCGAGCCATGCTTGAAATCGGCTGGTATTGTCACAGAATAAACCATGCCGTGAAACCCCGGAAACCGGAACGCTGGATCACTTTTTCAGGTGTTTTTGGCTATCACCCGGCATCCTGTGGCCTGTATAATGCGCGCTTTGTGTTTTTGGTTCGGGTGCTGATACCTGATAATGGATTCTCGCTATGCCGATTTATGAATACAAGTGTGATGCCTGCGGTCATATTTTTGATACCTTGCAAAAGATAAGTGAATCACCACTGACTGAATGTCCGGTGTGTGGCAAGGATGCACTCAAAAAGCTGGTTTCATCGCCTGCGTTTCGGCTCAAGGGCGGTGGCTGGTATGAAACCGATTTCAAAACGGGTGACAAGAAAAATGTTGCCCGGTCTGACAAGAAAGAAACGACAGACAAGAAAAAAACGAAGTCAGACAAGGCCACCACTTCAGGTGGTACTTCGCAGGTCAAGAAACCGGCTGGTTCCGGCTGATATTGCACCGGTTGTGATGAGCCCTTACTATCGCGCGCTCGCGATTTAACTGTTACCGGATTATTAATATGCGCAGTCTCTACTGTGGTGAAGTGAACGAATCCCATCTCGACCAGGAGGTCACGCTATGTGGCTGGGCGCACCGTCGGCGCGATCATGGCGGGGTGATTTTTGTGGACCTGCGTGATCACAAGGGACTGGTACAGGTCGTCTTTGATCCGGATACCGAAGCAACCTTCGCGACTGCCGAGCGCGTTCGTAATGAATTCGTGCTGCAGGTCAAGGGGCGCGTCAGGCGCCGTCCCGAGGGCACGGTCAACCTGGATATGCCGACCGGCCAGGTAGAAGTGCTGGGTAAGGAGCTGAATGTATTAAACACCGCGGAAACACCGCCGTTCCAGCTGGATGACAAGGATGTTCATGAAGAGACCCGGTTGCGGTATCGCTATATTGATTTGCGGCGTCCTGAAATGCAGCAGCGGCTGCGCTTGCGCGCGCGCATCACCCACTGCCTGCGTACCTTTCTCGATGCACAGGGCTTCATTGATATCGAAACCCCGCTGCTGACACGCTCCACGCCGGAAGGTGCGCGTGACTACCTGGTTCCAAGCCGGACACACCCCGGAGAATTTTTTGCTTTGCCACAATCACCACAGTTGTTTAAACAGTTGCTGATGATGAGTGGCATGGATCGTTACTACCAGATTGCGCGCTGTTTCCGCGATGAAGACCTGCGTGCCGACCGGCAGCCCGAGTTTACCCAACTGGATATTGAGACCTCGTTCATGAACGAGGACGAAATCATGGGCATGACGGAAACCATGGTGCGCGAGCTGTTCAGGGACGTACTTGCCGTGGACCTGCCGGACCCCTTTCCGCGTATGAGCTACGCTGAAAGCGTGCACCGTTTTGGTACCGATCGTCCGGATTTGCGCAACCCGCTGGAACTGGTTGACCTGGGTGATGTCATGCAGGCGGTGGAATTCAAGGTGTTTTCCGGCCCGGCCAATGATCCCGGTGGACGGGTGGCGGCCCTGCGGGTCCCGGGCGGCAGTGACCTGAGCCGCAAGAATATCGATGAATATACAAAGTATGTCAGTAAATACGGTGCGCGCGGCCTGGCCTATATAAAGGTCAATGATGTGGCCGCGGGCCTGGATGGCCTGCAATCGCCGATATTGAAATTCCTGCCGGAAGACGTGGTCGAGGCGATCGTTACACGTACCGGCGTTGCAGACGGTGACCTGATTTTCTTTGGCGCAGACAGGGCCAGCGTTGTAAACGAGTCACTGGGCGCACTACGGGTCAGGCTGGGGATTGATCGCGGTTTGCTGGAAGGCGAATGGAAACCGGTGTGGGTAGTCGACTTTCCGATGTTCGAACGCGACGAAAAGGCCGGCCGCTGGATGGCCCTGCACCATCCCTTTACTGCGCCAAACATCGATGATCCTGAAGTACTTGCAGAAAACCCGGGCACCAGTTTGTCGCGTGCCTATGACATGGTGTTGAATGGCACTGAACTGGGTGGCGGCTCGATCCGTATTCATTCAACTGAAATGCAGGAGACCGTACTGAAGCTGCTCGGTATCGGTCATGAAGAGGCGCGTGAAAAATTCGGCTTCCTGCTGGATGCACTTAAACATGGATGCCCGCCACACGGTGGTCTTGCATTCGGGCTTGACCGGCTGGTGATGTTGATGACCGGCGCATCATCGATTCGCGAGGTCATGGCCTTTCCAAAGACACAGACAGCGGCATGTCCGCTGACC
Source organism: Gammaproteobacteria bacterium (assembly GCA_030635865.1). Taxonomy (GTDB): domain Bacteria; phylum Pseudomonadota; class Gammaproteobacteria; order UBA9214; family UBA9214; genus UBA9214. The sequence continues at coordinate 4,236 of DAOVYA010000101.1, forward strand.
GACGCCCCGTCTACGGTGGTAACCGGCCAGTTGATTGAGCTCGGTATTCATCTGCGTAAACCGCCCGAAGTCGACACCTGAACCCGACAGGCTCCAGGGTACCTTCACTCCGGAGGCATTCCATACGGGGCATCCGACCCTGCACTATAGCTGATGTCTGAAACCGTCGTATTGCTGCATGGTATCTGGATGCCCGCACTGGTGATGGGCTTGCTCGCCCCGCGCTTGCGGCGCTGCGGTTACCGGGTAGCCGTGTTTGGCTATCATTCGCTGACTCAAACGCTTGAAAACAATGCAGCGCAACTGGCCGGGTTTATCCGTGAGCAGGGCGATGCAAAGATCCACCTGGTGGGCCACAGTCTCGGTGGCCTGGTCATCATGCAGGCCCTGCAGGCAACCCCCGGGCTTGTTAATGGACGCATCGTGCTGCTCGGCAGCCCGGTGCAGGGCAGTGTGGTGGCACGGAGCCTGTACCGTTACCGCGGTTTTCGCTGGGTGCTCGGACGCAACGCCGGTCGCGGTTTGCTGGAGGGTGTCCCGGCCTGGCGGGGCCATTTGCCGCTTGGCGTGATTGCCGGTAACCGGCCGATGGGTTTTGGACGGCTCACCGGTTGCCTGGCGGGTGAGAATGACGGGACCGTTACGGTTGCCGAGACACGGCTGGATAATGCCACCGGGTCTATACAGGTGCATGCCACCCACACGGGACTGATGTTTTCCCGGGAGGTTGCCTTTGAGGTTTGCAGGTTTCTGAAGGACGGGTTTTTCAGCCGCAGCTGAGGTGATTTACAGATCCTGCATGCTAAACTGCAGGCACTCTGAATGACGAGGTGATCGACGATGGCAGGACACACTAAGTGGGCAAATATACAACACCGGAAAAATGCCCAGGATGCCAAGCGTGGCAAGCTGTTTACCAAACTAATCCGTGAAATAACGGTCGCTGCAAGAATGGGTGATCCGGACCCGGCATCCAATCCACGGCTGCGCATGGCCGTGGACAAGGCGCTTGGCGGTAACATGACAAAGGACACCATTGACCGCGCAATCAAACGGGGTTCAGGTGCCCAGGACGGTGATAACTATGAGGAAGTACGCTACGAGGGTTATGGCCCGGGTGGCGTCGCCGTGATGGTGGATTGTGTCACCGATAACCGTAATCGTACCGTGGCCGAGGTGCGTCATGCCTTCACCAAGGCCGGTGGCAACCTGGGTACGGACGGTTCGGTCGCCTACCAGTTCAACAAGAGCGGGATACTGAGTTATCCAGTGGGCAGTGATGAAGACCGGATTATTGAAGCGGCACTGGAGGCCGGTGCGGAGGATGTCCTGAGTAATGATGATGGTTCTGTGGATGTGCTGACAGAGCCGGACCAGTTTATGGATATCAAGGAAGCCATGGTGGCGGCAGACCTGGAACCCGAACATGCCGAGGTCACCATGCGCGCAGACAATACCTCGCCGCTTGAACTGAAAGATGCCGAGAAGATGATTCGCCTGCTGGAACGCCTGGAAGACCTGGATGATGTCCAGAATGTGTATTCCAATGCAGATATTTCCGAAGAGATCCTGAAACAACTGGCCTAGGGAAACTCTGGTTTATACGTCTTTGCGAGGAACGAAGTGACGTGGACAAGCAACACCCGTCATTGCGAGGAACGAAGTGACGCGGCAATCTCCTGAATCTGGCAGCGGACTTGCTGAGATTGCCGCGCTTCGCTCGCAATGACGGGAAATAGGCCACAATGACGGGGTAATGGGCCAAAATGGCAGGTGATGTGCTCGCAATGACGGAATTACGTTAATTAATCAGAGGTTCCCTGGATGA
>DAOVYA010000058.1 GCA_030635865.1 Gammaproteobacteria bacterium
GAAGAATCCCTGGTGCTGAACCCTGACGATGAATTCTTCCCTTCGCCTCTGCGCCAGGATGATCGCCCAATGGATGGCATCTACCATGCAACCTTCGTCAGCGCACGCATGCACTGGGCCATGTCACGCCTGCTCGAATCCGGGCAACTGGATACACAGGACCATAAAACTGCCGAGCAGGCCCGTCTTGAAGACCAGGTGAATTTTTATGACGGCCACAAGACAGTTGCCGCCCATGCGCAATTAACAGAAACCGGGAAACAGGTTATGGCAGGGGCAAAGGCGTATATGGATGCCGCCTGTATCTGACTGAATGGGGCATCGTAGACTCGCCTGCCAGGCCATCAATACAAAATCACGACAGTACGTATTTTTCAGGCCCAGTTGAAGTGCCTGCCCGGAGAGACAGGCTACCCACAATTGTCACCGGCGCCACCCCCCCAGAAAGGAAATTCCTTCATTAAATACAAATACTTACCCTGTATCGGGCTTAAGTTCAACGGGTTTCCGGCCGATAAGGTATTTGGATAACTGAATTTTCAGGGGAAACGGGCTTCCGGCTCACCAATACAGATGTATACCGAAGCACCACATCAGACTGGCAGGGGCAATACGGCACACAGCCATGTGCGCGATCGCGCTGGTCGCATCACTGCGAGGCAAACACGGACATCCCTGCAGGCCGGTTTCCAGCTGGTAGAAGTGTGTATCGCACTCATGATCATGGCAGTCGTCGGTGCCATCGCGATCCCCTCATATTCAGGCTATCGCGAGAGGGTTGATTGCGCCACTGCTAAAATCGATATCCTGGTTATTGTCCAGGCCATCAAGGAGTTTTATCTCGAAAACAGGGGCTACCCGGATAGTCTCGATGACATTGGAATGGGCGGGATGCCTGACCCCTGGGGGAATGCCTACCGGTACCTGAGGATAGACGGGGCCGGCCTGGAGGGTATGCACGAGGTGCGCAAGGATAAAAACCTCAACCCCGTCAACTCCGACTATGATCTCTACAGCGCCGGCAAGGACGAGCAGACCAGACTGCCCTTTCCTCCCAGGGTAAGCCATGACGATATTGTGCGTGCCAGCAATGGAAGGTTTGTTGGCTATGCGGTCGACTTCTGATGTGAACGTCCCGTGATGATTCATATCGACAGCAGTTTCATCCAGAGCAAATTCTCAAGACGTATTTTCCTGCTATTTGTCTCGGCAACGGTACTCCCGGTACTGTTGATTGCATTGATTTCCTTTAATCACGTATCAAAACAGCTGCGCGCGCACAGCCATCAACAATCCCACCGGGTCAGCAAGGCCATTGGCATGGAGCTGATCCGCGGCCTGGAGCTTGCCAGCGAAGAACTCGGCGATATATCCCGGGATCTGCGCCCTGGCAACAATCCGGACAGTGACAAAATACTTCAGAACACACTCGCAAACCTGAAGCGGAATTCGGCCATCTCGGTTATTTCAGGCAGCGGTGTAATCACAGCACTTTTGAGAGAGACGGGTCAGGCACCGACATTGACCAATAAACAAAGGCGGCATCTCGGGCTCGGAAAAACAGTTGTACATCTCCGGAAAAATAAAATCGGGAGTATCGATATCCTGATGTTGCGGCTGGCCGACCCGGAACACCCTGCACACGGAATCCTGTTCAGTCTCGTAGCCAATGAGCCTCTGCGGGAGGCAGGCAACCTGCTCCCGAATGACGCCAGGCTTGCTGTACTGACGCCATCAAACAGCGTGCTTTTCAGCGAACAGGTGGTACACCCAAGCCTGATTTCAGCCATCAGGCCACAGCTGGATACGGCGATTTCCGGTGAGTTCAGGTGGGGAGATGAACAGCAGGAGCAACTCGCAAGTTACTGGGCCGCCTTTACCGAGGGGGCCTTCACACTGCCCTACCTGGTTGTTGTCGTCAGCCAGGATGAAGCCGGCGTACTGGCGCCCACCATCGGGTTCAGAAGCATCTATGTGCCAGCACTGCTGCTGGCAATGCTGCTGGTATCATTTTTTGCTGCACAACAAATTCGCAAAAAAATCGCCCCGCTGGTAACCCTGCGCGATGCAACCCTGCGACTTGCCAATGGAGAGTTCGGCAACAAGGTCGAGATCACCAGTGACGACGAACTCGCTCAGCTGGGTGATGCCTTCAACTCAATGACGGATAAACTGGGACAACAGTTCACCAGCCTGTCTACGATGGCAGACATCGACCGCCTGATACTGTCTTCGTTTGATGCCGGGTACATTGTGACCACCGTGCTGGGGCATGCCGGAAAACTTACCCCTTGTTCATTGGCAGCTATTATCGAACTTGATGAACACAAGACCGGGGAAGGCAAACTTTCAGTGCAATCAGGGGAAAACGGGGGCGAAGTATTTGAACGATACCTGCAAATTTCCAGTACAGACATCCAGGTACTGCAAGATAATCCTGAACACCTGTTGATCAGGCATACCGAGAATTATCCGTCCTTCATGGAAACGCTTGCCCAGGAAGGCGTGACCACTTTTCTGCTGTTACCACTACTTATAAAGCAACGTATCGCGGCCGTCATCATTCTCGCATACCGCGACTGCCATTCTATACGCGATGAAGACAAGGACCAACTGCGCAAGTTTGCCGACCATGTTGCCGTGGCCCTGTCCAATGCAAGCTGGGAAGAAAAACTTTATCGCCGGGCACATTATGACCCTCTCACCAACCTGCCAAACCGGGTGCTGTTGCAGGACCGCCTTGGGCAGGCAATTGCGCGCGCCCGAAGAAACAAATCCCACGCGGCGGTAATCTTCATCGACCTTGACCGCTTCAAGCTCATCAATGACTCAATGGGACACACTGAGGGCGACAAGCTGTTGAAAGCCATTGCCGATCTGTTATCAGACAGCGTCAGGAGCGTTGACACCGTGGTCCGCTTCGGCGGCGACGAATTTGTTATTGTGATTCCTGATATAGAACATACAAAAAATATTGTATCCGAACTTGGGTCGATTGCTGACAAGATTCTTGCGAACACGGGCAACAGGGTCGAACTTAAAAACAGGAAGATACATACCGGCATGAGCATCGGCATCGCCGTCTATCCTGAAGACGGGGAGACACCGGACGACCTGGTGAAAAATGCAGATACCGCCATGTATCACGCCAAGGAACAGGGCCGCGGCTGTTACAAATTCTACGCCCCGGAACTGAACGAAGACTCGCTGCATCGCGTGGCGATGGAACAGGAGCTGCACCAGGCCTTGCAAAACAGGGAGTTTTCGCTGGTCTATCAACCGAAAGTCGATTGCATGAGCGGCAGGTTGATAGCAGCAGAGGCCCTGATACGCTGGCATCACCCGGACAGGGGAATGGTGCCGCCCGCTGAGTTTATCAGTATTGCCGAGGATACCGGTCTTATCAGGGGAATCGGTGAATGGGTCTTATGGGAAGCCTGCCGCCAGTCGAAGGCCTGGCTGGATGCAGGTTTGCCACAGGTTCGCATTGCAATCAATGTATCATCACTGCAGTTCCGCGAAGATGACATGGCCGGCAAGGTGGCAACTGCCCTGCAGACCTTCCAGCTTGCGTCGGATACAATCGAGCTGGAAGTCACTGAGAGCACCGTGATGGAAGATACCGAAGCATCGATCGGCAAGCTGCATGACCTGAATGATATGGGCGTTCATCTTGCAGTGGATGATTTCGGTACTGGCTACTCTTCACTGAGTTATCTTAGAAAACTTCCCATTCATACACTCAAGATTGACCAATCCTTCACCCGGGATGTGGCGGAAGATGAAGATGCACGCGCTATCGTATCAGCCACCATCATCCTCGCCCACAAGCTTGGACTGAAAGTGGTTGCAGAAGGCGTGGAGACCGAGGCCCAGAAGGAAATCCTGCAGAAGTGGCGATGTGATGAGTTACAGGGCCACCTGATCAGCAAGCCGCTTACCGCGGACCGGTTCGCAGTACTGCTCAAAGCATCCAGCAACAGCAGAACACCCGGCAATCAAACCCATCCCAGTGCCGACAAGACCATGAATAGCGCACAATAGCAGCCAGCCATACAGCGACATGAATATTTGTTAGAGTAAGCCGTACCTACACAAACGACTGAATCACCCCATGAACCTCGATAGAGTAAACCCCGGACACAATGTTCCCGTCGAAATCAACGTCATTATTGAGATCCCGGCGCACAGCGACCCGGTCAAGTACGAGGTTGATAAAGAAACCGGGGCCATGTTCGTCGACCGGTTCATGGGCACCGCCATGCACTACCCGGCGAACTACGGTTACATCCCGCACTCACTGTCCGAGGATGGCGATCCGCTCGATGTACTGGTGATTACGCCGGTCCCGCTGATCAGTGGCTCGGTGATTCGCTGCCGCCCGGTGTGCCTGCTGAACATGACCGATGACTCTGGGCCTGACCCGAAAGTCATCGCGGGACCGCTGGATGAATTGAACAGCCTCTACCGGGATGTGCTGGGTTCTGGTGATCTGCCGCAACAACTGCTGCAACAGATCACGCACTTCTACCAGCACTACAAGGACCTCGAAGAAAACAAGTGGGTAAAGATTGAAGGCTGGCAGGACCGCAATGCCGCCTGCGAGGAGATCCTGGCCAGCATCGAGCGCTTTAACCGGGCGCCGGTAAAGCCCAATTTCTAGCGGATGCCCTCCACTTACCTATATTCCCGTTAGCTCCTTCTCCTGCCGGGGAGAGGGAGTTAACGAGACAGCAGTGAGGCATTTAGCAAGCTATCTGATCGTTACGCCCCTGAGTACAAGGCATCAATGATCGGGCAGTCTTCAACCTTGTAGCGCCCGCCCTTGCAGCGCGCAGCCATTTCATTCAGCGCCTTCTGCAAACGCTTAAGGTCATCAATCTTTTCCTGCACCGCCCGCGCCTGCAGCATCGCCATTCCCCTGACCTCGCCACAGGTATGATCAGGCTCGTCCACAAAGCTCAACAATTCACCGACCTGCCCGATCGTAAACCCCAGTTCACGGCTGCGGCGGATAAATACCAGGCGCTTCTTCATGTCCAGTGAGTAGACCCGGTGGCCGCCTGCAGTGCGTGGCGGGTCCGGCATCAGCCCGGTCTTTTCGTAGTAACGTACTGTCTCGACCTTGCAGCCGCATGTCGCAGCAAGGTCACCAATGCCAAAAGCCGATTTCCCGGAAATAGTCATGCCACACCCCTTGAACCTGTAGTAACTACAGGTTCTATACTAGCCCATATGTTCATAAAATGGAGCAGAGCATGGCAGAAATCGAACTGATCTCGGAACTGACCTGTCCGGAATGCGGCCACAAGTCGATTGAGACGATGCCCATGGATAATTGCCGGTTTTACCATGAGTGCACTGCTTGTGATGCATTACTTAAACCCCTGCAAGGTGACTGCTGTGTATTTTGTTCCTATGGCACCGTCCCCTGCCCGCCGATTCAGAAAGCGCGGATGGCAGGAAAGTAAAGGTAGCGAGATCCATACATTAGAATGAATTTCCCGCAAGGATCTGAAGTTTTGGGTTCGCTCAGCGCTGTGGAATAAAACTCAATAAAAACAAAATGATGGGTGCTTTCTGGCCCCTCATGCAATATATATGCTTGAACATATATATGGAATATCATATATTATGTCTCATGCACACCGATCCTGAACTCTTCTTTCAAATGCTGGCGGATACGACGCGGCTGCGCATCTCGATGCTGCTGCAGCGCCATGGCGAACTCTGTGTCTGTGAACTAACCCATGCGCTGGAACAATCTCAGCCGAAGATCTCGCGCCATCTCGGTCAGATGCGCGAAGCGGAACTGGTACAGACCCGGCGTGCCGGCCGCTGGATGTACTACCGCCTGCATCCCGACTTGCAGGCGTGGATGCAGGCTGCACTGGGGTCCACGCTCGACGGGGTGGCGGAACTGTCACCTTATAAGGAAGACGCGCAGTTGCTTGCCGGGATGCCGAACCGGCCGGGTGCGAGCTGCTGCGCCTGAACACTACCGGAGAATTATCATGAGTCGCTTACATGTTCACATCGCAGTCGATGATCTTGATCAGAATATCCGTTTTTATTCGGCCCTGTTCGGCACCCAACCAGGTGTCGTCAAGGACGACTACGCCAAGTGGGACCTTGCCGACCCGGCGGTCAACTTTGCGATCTCTGCGCGGGCGCGCAATGCGGGCCTCGACCACGTCGGTATCCAGGCAGACAGCACGGAAGAACTTAAGGCGTTGCAGGCACGGCTGGACGCGGCGGGGATAGCCGGTCGCGAGCAATCCGGCACGGCCTGCTGTTACGCACGTTCCGATAAATACTGGAGCCTCGATCCACAGGGGATTGCCTGGGAGGCTTTTCATACGCTCGAGAGTATTCCGACTTTTAACGAGTCCGAAGCAGAGACCCCGGCGCAGGGTTGTTGTGTCCCGGAAATCGGCGCGAGCAGTTGCTGTGCATGACGAACATCCTGTTTCTATGTACCGGTAATTCCTGTCGCTCGCAGATGGCGGAGGGCTGGGCCCGGGCACTGGCGGACGACAGCGTGACTGTGCAATCCGCCGGCATCGAAGCGCACGGCAAGAACTCGCGGGCGATTGCCGTGATGCAGGAAGCCGGTCTCGATATTTCACAACAGGAATCCACACGGGTTGACGAGGCCATGCTGGAGGCAGCTGATCTTGTTGTCACTGTTTGTGGCCATGCAGACGAGCACTGCCCGGTGTTGCCGCCTGCGACGCGCAAGGAACACTGGCCACTGGATGACCCGGCCAGGGCCACCGGCAGCGACGCCGAAATCATGCAAGTATTTCGCGCCAGCCGGGATGAAATTAAACAACGGGTGACTGATTTGTTGCAGCGAATTCAGCAGCGGGATAACCCTTGAGTACACAAATGAACCTCTTTGAGCGCTACCTCAGTGTCTGGGTACTGCTGTGCATTGTTGCCGGCATTGCGCTGGGACACCTGTTCCCAACCGCGTTTCAAACAATTGGCGATATGGAAATCGCCCGGGTAAACCTCCCGGTGGCCGTGCTGGTCTGGCTGATGATCCTGCCCATGCTGCTGAAAATCGATTTTCATTCCCTGCACGAGGTGCGCAGGCACTGGAAAGGGGTGGGTGTGACACTGTTCGTCAACTGGGCAGTCAAACCTTTCTCCATGGCACTGCTCGGCTGGTTGTTCATTCGTGGTTTGTTCGCTGACTGGTTACCGCCCGATCAAATTGACAGTTACATTGCCGGGCTGATTATCCTGGCGGCTGCGCCGTGTACGGCGATGGTCTTTGTCTGGAGTCATTTGAGCAATGGTCACCCGGGTTTCACCCTGTCACAGGTGGCACTCAACGACGTGATCATGGTGTTTGCCTTTGCGCCTATAGTCGCCCTGCTGCTGGGAATGGCGTCCATCCATGTGCCCTGGGATACGCTGGTATTGTCAGTGGTGCTGTATATCGTGTTGCCCGTGGCCGTGGCCGCCATCTGGCGACGCTGGTTGCTGTCACGTGAGCATGGTGTTGCCAGGTTGTCGCGTGTATTGCATCACATGCAACCGCTGTCACTGGTCGCGTTGTTGACAACCCTGGTGCTGCTATTCGGCTTTCAGGGCAAGCAGATTATCGACAAACCCGTGATTATCCTCCTGCTGGCCATCCCTATCCTGATACAGGTGTATTTCAATTCCGGCCTGGCCTACCTGCTCAGCCGGAAACTGGGTGTTGCCCACAGCGTGGCTGCGCCGTCCGCACTGATCGGCGCCAGTAATTTTTTCGAGCTGGCGGTGGCGACGGCCATCAGTCTTTACGGGCTTGAATCCGGCGCGGCACTGGCCACGGTGGTGGGCGTGCTGGTTGAAGTGCCGGTGATGCTCTCTGTCGTTCGCATCGTCAACAGCAGCCGCGGCTGGTATGAGCGCAAGCTGTTGCCGGCCTCTCTCTAGTTTCCCCGTATTCTTCTCCAAAAAAGGCTGGCGGAGATCAGCCACTGTACAGGTAACAATCC
>DAOVYA010000103.1 GCA_030635865.1 Gammaproteobacteria bacterium
CAACGGTGAAAAAATACCAGCCACCGGGTTTATAGAGTCGCTGGAATTCCATAGCAGCCTCCTTGCTATTTTTGGTTTGGTGGGTACGTCGCTCTGCTCCTCTACCCATCCTACGGAGGGTTAACCATGACGGGTACGTCGCTTCGCTCCTTTACCCGTCCTACGTCTGCACAATTATATGTAGGACGGGTAAAGCGCAGCGTACCCGTCAGGTTTGGCACATCCATAAAAAAGGCCTGCAATGCAGGCCTTTTTATTTACTGGCTACAGCTGGCCGCTAGAACGGGATGTCATCGTCGAAGTCACCACCAGCGGCGGCTGCAGCAGGTGCAGGCGCCATGGCCGGGGCTGATTTGGACTCACCGGAGAAGTTTGCACTGCTGCCGCCACGGCTGTCGAGCATCTGCATCTGGTCGGCTACAATTTCCGTTGTATAGCGGTCATTTCCGGAATTGTCCTGCCACTTGCGGGTCTGCAATTTGCCTTCGATATAGACCTTCGAGCCTTTCTTTAAATACTCACCGGCAATCTCGCCGAGGCGACGGAACATGACGATCCGGTGCCATTCTGTCTTTTCCTGCTGCTCGCCACTGCTCTTGTCCTTCCAGGACTCGGACGTTGCCAGGGTAATGTTGGCAACGGCGTTGCCATTCGGCATGTAGCGCACTTCCGGGTCCTTGCCCAGGTTCCCGATCAGAATTACCTTGTTTACTCCTCGTGCCATGATGCTCTCCTGTTATTGATAGGGTTTTCCCGCCCTGTTTGTGGCTAACCCGGTTTAATTATTTTCGTACTTAATTTGTGGCCTTATTCTATGCCAAGGCTCGCATGGGTTCTATGCCTTTGAGGCGCTAAAACCCGCGATTTTCTATGGCAAGCTGGACTCATTAAACAGCTGTTTATCCACCTTTAAATAAGCGATGCCCTCCTCCTCCACCACGACCACCTCGGAAACTCCTTGTAGTGCAGACAGTTGCCGTGACAAAGCGCCAGCTCCACCCTGCTCGCCTGCATCGATCCTGTAGAGATAGGTGCTGAGCTTGGCCGGCAGCTTCATGGAAATGGCCAGCGCCAGCCACACCAGTGTACCCAGCCCTGCCATAAGGAAAACAGCGTGAATCCCGGATAAACCATGTAATACACCGCCCAATGTACCCCCCAGAAAGACGCCCAGGAACTGTGAGCTGGAATACACCCCCATGGCTGTACCGCGACAATCAGCCGGTGCGATACGCGAGACCAGTGATGGCAACATCGCCTCCAGCAGGTTGATCGCGGTAAAGAACACGATCAGCAATACCACCATACTGATGACGCTGACGGGTACAAGAAACAGGCCAAACTCCGCCATACCCAGCAGAATAATGGCAAACAGGAGTACCGCCCGGGTATGGCCCTTGCGTTCCGCCTGGATGATCAATGGCAGCATGGCCAGCACGGAAACCACCAGCACCGGCAGGTAGACCTTCCAGTGATCAGCGCTCACGATGCCCGCCTCATCACGCAACACCAGCGGCATCACCACGAAGCTTGCCGTCAGCACGGTATGTAACATCAGGATGCCAAAGTCGAGGCGCAGTAATTCGGGATGCCGCAGTATACGGCCCAACTGCGCCGGAATGGTCTCGGCTTCACGGTGTGGTCGACTTAACAACGGATGTGGTACCACGAAGGCCACCACAAGGACCCCGGCAAGGGCGAGACCGACAGTGATCCAGAAGATACCGGGCACACCCACCCATTCATTCAGAACCGGGCCGAGAATCATGGCCGCGGCAAAGGCCAGGCCAATGCTTATGCCGATCAGGGCCATGGCCTTGATCCGGTGTTCCTCACGGGTCAGGTCCGCGGTCAGTGCCATGATAGCGGCGGCAATCGCCCCGGCTCCCTGCAGGGCACGCCCGAGAATGACTATATAGATGGAGTCTGCCAGGGCGGCAACCAGGCTGCCGCCGGCAAATATCAGCAGACCACCGATAATGACGGGCTTGCGCCCGATACGGTCGGACAGCAGGCCGGCAGGGATCTGCAAAATGGCCTGGGTGAGGCCGTACGCGCCCAGGGCCAATCCGGTCAGCGCCGGGGTGACACCCTCCAGGTCAGCCGCATACAGGGCAAATACCGGCAGGATCATGAACAGGCCCAGCATGCGCAGGGCGTAAACACTTGAAAGTGAAAGGGCTGCGCGTAATTCCACGCGGCTCATGCCGGATCCCTGACCACCTGCCTGACTCACTATCTCATATCCTTTTTGCACAGCAGTACGAAAACGCCGTATATTAACAGGTTGGCGTTTTTCACGTGAGACAAGATGGATACGATTTCAATTCGCGGTGCCCGGACCCACAACCTGAAAAATATTGACCTGGACCTGCCGCGGGACAAACTGATCATCATTACCGGGCTATCGGGGTCCGGTAAATCCTCGCTCGCCTTCGATACGATCTATGCCGAGGGACAACGCCGTTACGTGGAATCCCTGTCTGCCTATGCACGGCAATTCCTGTCGATGATGGAAAAACCGGATGTTGACCATATCGAGGGCCTGTCACCGGCCATTTCCATCGAGCAGAAATCCACCTCGCACAATCCACGTTCCACCGTCGGCACCATCACCGAGATCTACGACTACCTGCGCCTGCTGTATGCGCGCGTCGGTACACCGCATTGCCCGGAACATGGCAATGTGCTGGAGGCACAAACGGTCAGCCAGATGGTTGATCATGTGTTGTCGTTGCCGGAAGGGAGCCGGCTGATCCTGCTGGCACCCGTGGTACAGGCACGCAAGGGTGAACATGTACAGGTACTGGAAGAGTTGCGCGCACAGGGTTTTGTACGGGCGCGCATCGACGGCGAGGTCGTTGACCTGGACCAAATCCCGAAACTCGACCTGCGCCGCAAGCATGTCGTTGAAGCCGTGGTCGACCGCTTCAAGGTGCGAACCGATATCCAGCAACGCCTGGCCGAATCATTTGAAACCGCGCTGCATTTGTCCGACGGGCTGGCGCGTATTGCCTGGATGGACAAGACTGACAGCGAGGAATTGCTGTTCTCGGCAAAGTTTGCCTGCCCGGAATGCGGCTATTCCCTGTCCGAACTGGAGCCGCGGCTGTTCTCTTTCAACAACCCGGCCGGCGCCTGTCCTGAATGTGACGGCCTCGGCGTGCGCCAGTACTTTGATCCGGAGCGCGTCGTCGCCCACCCCGAACTCAGCCTCGCGGGCGGCGCCATCCGTGGCTGGGACCGGCGCAATGCCTATTATTCGCAGCTGATCGCTTCTCTGGCGGAACACTATGACTTCGATATCGAGACACCCTTCACCGAACTGCATGTGGACATACAGGACATCATCCTGCATGGCAGCGGCAAGGAAGTTATCCGTTTCAGTTATCTGAATGAACGCCGCGGCATGGTGGTACGCGAGCATACGTTTGAAGGCATCATCCCGAACATGAAACGCCGCTACCGGGAAACCGAGTCTTCCACGGTACGTGAGGAACTGGCGCGTTACCTCAGCAACCGGACCTGCCCGGACTGCAATGGCGAGCGCCTGAACCAGGCGGCCCGGCATGTCACTGTCAGCGGTAAAACCCTGCCCGAGATAACGGCACTGCCGGTCGGCTCCAGCCGGGATCTGTTTGCGGAACTGCACCTCAAGGGCCGCCGCGGTGAAATTGCTGAAAAGATACTCAAGGAAATTAACCAGCGGCTTTTATTCCTCGTGAATGTCGGCCTGGACTACCTGTCACTGGACCGCAGTGCGGAAACGCTATCCGGCGGCGAGGCCCAACGCATCCGGCTGGCAAGCCAGATCGGCGCAGGACTGGTCGGTGTCATGTATGTACTGGATGAACCGTCCATAGGTCTGCATCAACGCGACAACCAGCGGCTGCTGAATACGCTCACCCACCTGCGCGATCTCGGTAATACCGTTATTGTAATCGAGCACGATGAGGAAGCCATTCGCGCCGGCGACCATGTTGTCGATGTTGGCCCCGGCGCCGGCATACATGGCGGGCGGATTGTTTCGCAAGGAACACCGGAAGATATTATTGCCGATAAAAACTCACTAACCGGGCGCTATCTCTCCGGCCGTGAATTGATCGCCATACCTGAACACATTTGCAATTATGACCCGGAACGTATGCTGGTCATCCGGGGCGCCAGCGGTAACAACCTCAAGTCGGTCACTGCAGAGATCCCGGTAGGCCTGATGACCTGTGTCACCGGCGTCTCCGGTTCCGGTAAATCCACGCTCATCAACGATACGCTTTACCGTCGTGCCGCACAGGTACTCAACAGGGCGTCCGAGCAATCCGCGCCCTGTGATGAAGTTGAGGGGCTGGAGCACTTCGACAAAATTGTTGATATTGATCAAAGCCCGATCGGCCGCACCCCGCGCTCCAACCCGGCCACCTATACCGGCCTGTTCACACCAATACGGGAATTGTTCGCCGCCACCCAGGAAGCACGTACGCGCGGCTACAAACCCGGACGCTTCAGCTTTAACGTCAAGGGTGGCCGTTGCGAGGCCTGCCAGGGTGACGGTCTCATCAAGGTCGAGATGCATTTCCTGCCGGACATCTATGTGCCCTGCGACGTCTGCAAGAGCAAACGCTATAACCGGGAGACGCTGGAAGTCCGCTACAAGGGCAAGAGCATCCACGAGGTGCTGGAAATGACGGTCGAGGATGCGCAACCCTTCTTCAGCGCAATTCCGACCATTGCCCGCAAGATACAAACGTTGATGGACGTTGGTCTCTCATATCTCAAGCTGGGACAGAACGCGACGACCCTGTCTGGCGGCGAAGCGCAGCGCATCAAGCTGGCACGTGAACTCTCGAAGCGTGATACCGGCAAGACACTTTATATCCTTGATGAACCGACAACCGGACTGCACTTCCACGACATCGCGCAATTGCTGACCGTGCTACACCGCCTGCGTGATCACGGCAATACCATCATCGTGATCGAACACAACCTGGACGTCATCAAGACCGCCGACTGGATCATCGACCTGGGGCCGGAAGGCGGTATTCGCGGTGGTGAAATCGTTGTCGCCGGCTCACCGCAAGACGTCGCCCGGCACAAAACGTCCTACACCGGGCAGTACCTGAAACATACGCTGGAGCAGTACGAACACCAGACGGTCAAACAGGCGAAGGCCAGCTGATTTACATTCAAAAAGCAGACTCTCGCGAAGACGTAAAGAGCGCAAAGTAAAAAAGCTAATATTATAGGGGCATATTAAGATTTCATTCCTGGTGCCCTTACATCCTTGCGAGAAATTATAGTGTTTATAAAGAGACGCTAGCCGCTCTGTTGCACGGTCAATGTGTCACCGTGATTCACCTCAAGCACTTCGGTCGCACGTCCCTGGCTGACAGCAATCTCTACCAGGCCATTGGCGTTTTCATACCAGAATGCCTCTCCCCTGGAGACGCTTGCGAAAGTACGTGCCGGGCTCAATATATGATTATTGACTTCCAGGATGGCATGTTCATCAACACTGGATGCGCGTACACCGGTAATCAGGTTACCAAACCGGTCAACATATACCACACGAAACAGTTCGTCCGGCCAGTCCGGCTGATCAAGCTGACCTGTCGAAACCGGTTTGCCTGAATAACTGCCCTCGCACGCCAACTGCGCGGCTACCGGGGCAAATATGTCACGCCCATGAAAACTGCTGGAGACCCCGACCGGCGTTGATAACTGCCAGCACTCGATTTT
Organism: Gammaproteobacteria bacterium; assembly: GCA_030635865.1. Lineage (GTDB taxonomy): Bacteria > Pseudomonadota > Gammaproteobacteria > UBA9214 > UBA9214 > UBA9214. The sequence goes on from DAOVYA010000103.1 coordinate 5,734, forward strand.
CCCTGCCCACCTTGCAAGTATCGCAAACAAACCTTCATTCGGGCCGACAAACCATAAACCATCGGCCCTGACTACCACTGCCGGTCGATCACCGCCAACCCCGGGATCAACGACACAAAGGAAAACGCTGCCCTGTTCGAATCCTGAAATATAGGCCGGTAATAAATACGCGGCGGCCTGTATATCAAAGGGGGCCAGGTCTGAAAACAGGTTAATCACCGCTACACCGGCTGCCTGCCGGTGCAACACCGCCTGCACCTGACCGATATAGGGGCCCTCAAGTCCAAAATCAGTGAATAATACGATCATG
>DAOVYA010000239.1 GCA_030635865.1 Gammaproteobacteria bacterium
ACATCCAGACCGGAAATAAAATACCGCCCATTGTTTATCTCAAGCGCGGCTTTCAAACTGACTGAGCTCAACCGGTTCTGCTCTTTAAACAACAACCATGAAAGCACCGCAGGATTGTCTGATTCACCCGAAATCTGAAGTTTGGCGCCTTCCCCTGTTGTGGCATCGGCAACCTTCCCGGTCACTGCAAGGTTGACCCGCTCACCCCGCCGCAAGTGCAAATCAATATCTTCAAGGCGCGGGGTTTCATAATCGCCCCGAAGTATTGCCGTTACATTCAGCTTGCCAAGTGTTGGAATATCATCCCCGAAGATCTCAAAGTATTCATCCACGCTCTCGGCACTGGCCAGTATTTTCAGATCCAGGCCTTTGCCATTAAGTGGATCAGTAATACTACCTTCCAGGCTGGCATTTATTTTTTCGCTGACAAAGTCCAGCTTTATCGGCTTGGGTGTGGTGGTATCCTGGATCTTGCCCAGCGGTGGCAATATCCCGTCAAGCCTGAATTCCTGGCCCTTGAACACGCCGCTAGCCTGGACTTTCAGAGGCCCGTCAACATCGGCATCGTCTATGATGAGGTTGTCCAGGCTAAACCTGTGCAGTGTGCCGGGTGACACTTCCTGGTATTCGACAACCAGACTGTTGACCTGTGCCCTGGAAATAACAACCGGGGGAATAAAAAAATCTACATCATCTTCAGTCTCGTTGATTTTCAGTATAAAATCACCGAGTGCAAGATCATGTATCCAGAGTGGACCCGAAAGTAGTGATGCCAGGTTTAAATGCAGATTGAACGCGCTCACTTCCAGCGCATAACTGCCATCATGCGCCTGCAACTGAAACTCATCCGCCGAGAACAAGACACCCTCTGAATAACCCACGGACAACGGCCCCGAAATAACCAGCTCACTATCGAGAAAATGATCGGCCGACCAGGCAAGGGCACGTTTATAGTCTGCCTCATCAAACACGACCAGCAGGACCGCAATAATCAGTGCCAGGCCCGCCAGCAACCCAATGAAGACAACACCAACCCGCTTTAGCCAGGCTCCTGATTTTGAGGCATTTACGCCCTTTTTTTTCAACGACTTAAACCCTCTTCTTAAGCTCTTCGTGAAGTATAGTAACAAGCAAGACCGCCATCAGCCACATTCTATTTGAACAGGCCTGATGCTGCACTTCGTTTACAGAAATCCTGGACTGAATATAATGTGAATAATCACAGGCAAACATAGTTCTACCTGCAAAGAATACTGCTAGAATTGTAAAGATAGCCACGAACAAAGACCTTTCAAATTCCAGATAAACCGGACCGGACTTGTACGCAGGTTTATGCAAAAAAGTGTAATCCACATCAAGACACAGGAGCAAGTGCGATGAGCAAGCATACACCCACACTTCACACCAATCGATATACCACTCTTGGCAAGCGGCTTCTGGCTGCTTCTCTTGCCCTCGCACTCGCGGTACCTGGCTGTACTACAACAGACCCGTACACCGGTGAAAAAGAAGTTAGCAAGACAACCAAAGGCGCAGGAATCGGCGCAATGGCCGGCCTCCTGACTGCGGTGCTGGTTGGCGGTGACCGTAAGAAACTGCTGATCGGTGCCGGGATTGGCGCACTGGTCGGTGGTGCCGTGGGTAACTACATGGACCGCCAGGAAGACAAGCTGCGTATGCAGTTGCAAAACACCGGCGTCAGCGTCACTCGCAACGGCGACAATATCATTCTGAACATGCCGGGTAATGTGACATTTGCAACGGGTTCGAGCAACATTTCCGCCGACTTCTACCGGGTACTCGACTCGGTTGCGCTGGTCATCAATGAATTCGAGAAGACCTATATTGACATTACCGGCCATACCGACAACACCGGCTCGGCTTCGCTCAACCAGCAACTCTCGGAGGCACGCGCCAACAGTGTGTCCCGCTACCTCCAGTCCCACGGAGTCTTGCAACAGCGTGTTGTCACCAGGGGAATGGGATTTAACCAACCAATCGCATCGAACGATACACCTGAAGGCCGCACACTGAATCGCCGTGTTGAAATCATGCTGACGCCGATCACATAGGGTGGGCTGTAGTATGCCCCCGGCAGCACCTTTCAGATGCAATTCTGCTGGTCGGGTTTCATCAACCCGGCCAGCGGCTGCCGGGTCCATGGTAAGAGAATCCTCTCGCACGTGAGAATACGATGAACTATACAACAATGCCCTTGTTGCTCCTTACGGCACTTTCACTACATGCGACAGCGGATGCTGTCCGCTCGGTCGATAAAGACGGCAATGTTACCTTCTCGGACAAACCGGTACCGGGCAGCGTAGAATCAGAAAGGATCAGTATTGATGCGCCCTCTCCTCCACAGGAGCGCATGACCGAAAGTCAGCGTGAAGCACAGGCCATCATCGACAGGGCCAATCGCAGCCAGCAACAACGCGATGTCGCCGGCCAACATAAGGAAATGCAAAATACGTCTGGTAGTCAGCGCCTGGAGAACGCCCGCAAACAACTGGAGGAATCAAAAATCGTCGGTGAAGGCGATCGCATCGGCAAGGCCGGTGGCGGCACACGCCTGTCGCCTGAATACCTTGAACGGGTGAAGCGGGCAGAACAGGCTGTCAAGGAGTCGGAACGACAACCCGGCGAATCCAAATAGAAGTTTGAATACCCGTACAGGCTTGAGAGATTGCTTCTTCACTTTATTTCCCGCGATGACGACACATCAGAGGCTCCTTAAGTTATGCCAGATGAACTGGTCCGTGCGCTGCAGGATCCTGCACTCTACGCGCATCCTGTAATAAACTTCTCGGTAATCGAGACACATATCTCCTGGGTCATTCTTACCGGGCATTTTGCCTATAAAATAAAAAAACCGGTCAATCTCGGTTTTCTGGATTTCTCAACACTCGAAAAGCGGCATTATTTTTGCACCGAAGAACTACGCCTGAACCGGCGATTCGCACCGGACCTTTACCTGGAAGTGGTCGCATTTAAAGGCAGTCGCACACACCCGTGCCTGGCGGGTAACGGGAAAGTGATTGAATATGCCGTCAAGATGCGGGAGTTCCCACAACACTGCCTGCTCAGCACTTATGCAACTGAACACCGCCTGGAACCTGCACACATTGATTCCATGGCCGATGTCATTGCCGACTTTCATCGCGTTGCGACACACGCAGGCCCGAACACTGTATTTGGGTCCTGCGACACCTTCCTGAAATGGAGCAGGGAGAACTTCGAACATATTGAAGCTGTATTGCCCCTGCATGTTTTGCCTGATGGTTATGAAGCATTAAAAAAATGGTGCCTTTCGCCAAGTGAGACGCATCAGACCGCCATCAACGAACGCAGGGCCCATGGTTTCATACGCGAATGCCATGGTGACCTCCACCTTGGCAACATGGCAGTAATTGATGAGCAGATCACACTATTTGATTGCATCG
>DAOVYA010000094.1 GCA_030635865.1 Gammaproteobacteria bacterium
AGATAACCAGTGCCGGTTCGTTCAGCAGGCTGGCCTGTTCCCGCAATGCAAGGATATGCTCTTCCCAGTAGCGTGCTGTATTAAACCACGGAAAGGCTCTTGGAAAGGCGGGGTCCTCCCAGCGTCGTGCCAGCCATGCCGCATAATGCATGATGCGCAGCGTGCGCAGCGGTTCAATCAGTTGTAGCTCGCGCTCGTCGAAGTCATGAAACTGTATATAACCCTCGATGATGTCGACAAGCTGTGATTGCATGTCACTACGATCGCCTGAGATCAGCATCCACAGGTCCTGCATGGCCGGGCCGGTACGGCAGTCATCAAGATCGACAAAGTGTGGTCCCTGTTCCGTCCACAGAATATTTCCCGGGTGACAGTCACCGTGCAGGCGTAACAGCCTGGTGTCCCCGGCGCCTTCAAAGATATCGCTGATCTGCAGCAGCAGGTCTTCAGACAATGTCTGGTAGGCGTTTTCAATGTGGGCCGGGATGAAGTCCTGTTCCAGCAGAAAATTGCGTGACTGGTGGCCAAAACTCTCGATGTCCAGTACCGGCCTGTACCTGAATGGCCGTGATGCGCCGACGGCATGCATACGGGCAATAAACCGGCCCATCCACTCACGTTCCTCAAGGGTGTTCAATTCGGGCCAGCGGCCACCTTGCCGGGGGTAGAGTGCCAGCCGGTAGCCTTGCCAGGTGTGCAGCGTCGTTCCATCTACGGACAGTGGGGCAATAACCGGGATCTCTTCGTTTGCCAGTTCGAGCGCAAAGGCATGTTCTTCCAGGATGGCCTCGTTTGACCAGCGTCCGGGCCGGTAAATCTTGGCGATGATCGGTGGCCCGTTTTCCAGGCCAACCTGGTACACCCGGTTCTCGTAGCTGTTGAGCGCCAGGAACCGGCCATCTGTCCGGTAGCCGCAATTCTCGACCGCATCCAGCAGGGTATCAGGCGTCAGCCCCGAATAATCAACGGGTGTTGAAGGTGAGATGGTCACGGCTGCTGAATAGAGTGCATATATTTGAGGAAACTCTTATTAATGAAAAATTCATGTCATTGCGAGCGAAGCGCGGCAATCTCCTGAATCTGGCAGAAGAGTCATTCTGCAAGAGAGATTGCCGCGTCACTGCGTTCCTCGCAATGACGACACCTCAGGGGGCTCCTTGATATCAGCTTCTGCTTTTCCTGATGTGTTCGTATGCGGCCTTGATCACCTGGGTCTTCTCGGTGGCAAGCTTGATCATTTCTTCCGGCAGACCCTTGGCGATTAACTTGTCAGGGTGATGCTGGCTCATCAACCGGCGGTAGGCCTTCTTTACCTCGGCGTCACTGGCATTTTTATTAATGCCAAGAATCCCGTAGGCCTCCGACAGGCTTTGACGATGGCTGGCGGGTGCCTGGCTGCTGCCGGTAAACCGGAACAGGTGTTCGATGTCGGCACGGGAAAAACCAAGCAGTTCACCGATGGTATGGATGATCCTCTTTTCATCGGGGTGAACATGGCCATCGGCCATTGCAGTGGCGATCTGGATTTCAAGAAACATCTGTAACAGGTTGCGCCTTCTATGGCACTCGCGCCTGAATTGCAGCAGCACGTCATGCAGGGGAAAGTCATTTTTCTTGCCTTCGGTAAACAGCTGCATTGCCGCCTTGCGTTGTTCTGCGCTGAGTTGCATCTGGTGCATGATGGAGCGGGCTGCCGAGATCTCATCGCTGGTCACTTGCCCGTCTGCCTTGGCGATATGCCCCATCACGGAGAAAGTGGTTGTGAAAAATGCTGCCTGTACGCGTTCCTGCTGGCCAGGGCCGTAGCCAGGCTGTGCGTCGCCCAGTTGTATGCCCCGGCTGAAATTGCGGCCAAGTGCTGCGCCCAGGATAGCGCCCAGCGGTCCGCCAAACATGTAACCGAGAGTTCCGCCGAGAACTGTTCCCCACCAGGACATCAGAATGCCGTACCTGCTGCAGGCGCTAACCCGGTTTTACCGGGGCGATTGTTTCCGATTTCCATGTTTTTAAAAAACAGATTGCCGGGCAGACTATTTAAAATCCGGCATGGGGCTGGTGATATACCATGATTTACCGACAGGGTCGTACTCCCAGAACTGGTGATCAATGATTGTAACTTCCTTCATGGTGTATTCGTTGTAGTAGCGTATTTCCACGTCAAGTTGCACCTCGGAGCGGTCCGCAGATTCTGTTTTCCTGAGGAGTTCATATGAGGTGACCCTGACTGCCTTGAGATGGGTCGTATCCACAGGTGTATTTGCTGATGATTTTCTGAGGCTGTCAGCTGCCTGGTACTCCCCCCACCGGATTGCCCGCTCATACTTGCGGGTCGCATTATCCATTGTAATGGTCTTCTTGCTGTCATCCACGGTTGCACAGGCTGACATGATAAGTGTGAAGAACACTAATATGGCTGGACGCATAAATAACCCCTGTTGCCGGCAGAAGGCCTGCCGTAATCAGGCCATTATAACTGACTGGCCCGTGCGTTTATAAGGGTTAGTGGCAAGGATCAGGTGCTGGCTTGCGCCACCGCTGCCTGTTTGTGCGGGTAGTAAACCAGGGTGTCGATTTCACCCAGATGCTCATACTCCTCGCGGCCCTTTTCCACCAGCAGGTGCTGCGGGAAGGCTACGTCGATGTATGCATCTTCAGTCATCAGTATGTACTCGTCATGGGTTGCTGAATTTTTCAGCAGCCTGTGAACGAGAATGACGTCACTGCCGGAGAGTTCGTTAAACTGATGTATCTGGTAAAACAATGCGTCTCCGCTATGCACGACGACCTTGAGGTTAAGGACGTCGGTGTTGCTGCAGGCTCCGCAACTGCAGGCTCCGCAACTGCCAAGGCTGTCAAGCTTGTCATGAAAGGCTTCGAAGAACTGTATCAGTTTCTTGCCGATCTCGTGTGCAACTTCATCCCAGGAGTAGTCGTCGCTTTCCTTTATAGCGTATAGAAATACCGCATCGCCCTCCAGCTTCGAGACTTCAAGGGGGATCTCGACCTGGGTAATGATGGATTGTATCAGTTCCGAGATAACATGCTGACTGTGTTCAATTTCCAGGTCACTGGAAACCATGAACTCGGTGTAACCGCTTATATCAGCAATCATCAGCAAAACCTTTTTTGTAGAATCATTGCTCATTGTGACTGTGCGCCTGTGAAGGGGTAAGCTATATTGTACCGGACAGTACAAATTCAGTTAAGTTCGCACAGGTTAACAGCCGGGCCAGCCCCTGTAAAAAAAATTCACGGGATGGACAGTGCCTGGAAGTGCAGGGCGGTGCTACAGCTGTCGCCTGTTTATGGAAAAATGCTAGGCAGATGTGGTGGTTACGGCCCTGGGGCGAAGCTGCATCTCCAGTTCCCGGATGCGCTTGTCCAGCGTTTCGCGCTCACGTTTCAGGATTTCCATCTCGGACAGGCCATCTCTGGCATATTCTTTTTTTACCGGGGCAGCCATGTTGTTGCCGGCTGTCCTTTTGGTATCCATAGGCTCGATTGCCCAGTCAGGTGACTTGTTTATTCCGGGTGTAGCAGCTTCGGTCGCTGTGCCAATAGCGGCCGGGTTAGGCGTGTTGACCGGGATAATCCTGTTTAAGCCCCCTTCGAGCACATTGATCTCGAAGCCGCGCTGGCTCAGAAGAAAGGCGGCGGCTGTGCTCCTGGTCGTTACTTGCTTCCAAGCAAGGCCACTGAAAATTTCCGCAGCATTGCCTGCAGGGCGACCTCCCTTGCGTTCGGGTTGCCGCCTGCAATACCGTTGGTGCCACCGCAGCGCCGCAGTACGCGATATATATTTGTGGCATCAACGATTTCCTCTGTTGATTCCTCGATGAAGCGGAGTTCGGAAACTTCTTTTATACGGCAGTCTCCCGGGACCTGTGCGCCCATTGGCACCCATGGCAGTTTCTTTAGCATGGGATGGTCGAAACCATGGCGTGCATTTTCATAAGCAATCACTTCGATGTCTGACTGGCTGTCGGCCTGTCGTAGTTGTGACGCCAGTTCCTGGCACAGTGCCAGTGGTGTAATGGTGTCTTGTTCACCGGTCTGGATAAGGATTGGCATGCCGGTTGTTTTCGGGTCCATTATCTGGATACCGCACCAGGGGTAATAGGCAATATGGGCAGCAAAACGGTTGCTCTCCTTTGCCATGGCCCTGTTGATGCGTTCAAGTGCGGAATACAGGGCAACGATGCCGCCCTTGGAAAAGCCGAGTATCCCGATGTGGTCACGGTCAAAACGCGGATCGGAAGATAGCCGGTTAAGTGCGGAGAAGGCATCCTGCAGCATGGAGGTTTCACTGACCAGGGACTGGTCAGCTGAAGTATTGTATTCACCTCTCGGGTGGAAGCTGTCGATGGCAAAAACCGCGATACCCCTGTCGAGCAGGTGTTTCGAGTAGCCCCATTCCTGCTCACCCCGGCCCCAGGAACTGTGCAACATAATCACTGCCGGGTAGGGCGGGTGGCCTGTCGCCGGACCAGGCAGCATCAGCAAACCATTTACTGTGCGTTCAATCCCCGGGCTCCCTTCAAGTGGTTCGGAGAGGAATTTGTAGTCGGCGCTTTGAAAATCGATTATTTCACCGGGTGGTGTATGGTTTGCGCAGGCAGACAGCAGCAGGATGCCGAGAATGAAAATGACACGGTGTGTTCTTGCCGCGACAATATGGAATGCCTGTTTTATGTAAAGACTCATTATTTAACCTCTGGCAGTATGTCTTTCAACCAGGCCGTGCCACCCAGCTGTTTCATTTGTTGCAGGATATTTGCCTGGCGCTGGAGTATATAGTCTGATGGCCGGTCAAGTCTTGATCTTCCGGGACTGGGTAGTACGGCCGCAATCAGTGCGGCCTGCTCCCTGCTGAGTGCAATGGCCGGACGCTGGAAAAAACGCCATGCTGCCGCTTCTACACCAAAGGTCTGTTTGCCGGTCTCGGCGATATTCAGGTAAACCTCGAGAATACGTTCCTTGGACCAGAATAGTTCCAGCAATAGAGTAAACCACGCCTCAAGCCCCTTGCGCAGGTAGCTACGTCCCTGCCACAGGAACAGGTTGCGCGCCACCTGTTGTGTCAGGGTGCTGGCACCGCGTAAGCGGCCACCACTTGCATTGCTGTGTACGGCATCCTTGATTGCGGCAATATCAAACCCGTGATGCTGCGGAAACTTCTGATCTTCCGCTGCGACCACCGCCAGTGCGGCATACGGCGAGATGCGGTTGATCGAAACCCATTGATAGTCCTGGGGTCGGCCTTCGAGAAAGCCACGCTGCAGTATGACGGAGGAGGTCGGTGGTGCAACCCAGCGCAGCACAAGAACCGGCACGATACTGATAAGCAGTACGGCTGCCAGTACTCTGATTATCCAGCGGCGCAGGCGTATGTAGTTCATATCAAGGAGTGGGTCGACTGTACATGAAAGGGAGGATTATTCCTGTGGACCTCTCCGGCCCTTTCATTTACTACAGCAACAGGGAATAACCCAGTCCAACGGCAGCACAGGCGCCAATAACCGAAACAATACCCACCTTGTATCTGAACAGGGCAACAAAGGCAGTGGCTCCGATCAGGGCAGAAAACCATTCAAACGGCGCCTCGAATCCCTGGGGCCAAAGCACATGGTAGGCAAAAAAAGCCGCCAGGTTGAGAACGACACCCACCACAGCAGCGGTGATGCCGGTTAACGGGGCCGTAAATTTGACATCACCCCTGGTTGCCTCAACAGCAGGCCCGCCCAGCAGGATAAAAAGGAAGGAGGGTAGAAACGTGAACAGCGTGGCAATACTTGCGCCCGCCGCGCCCGCCAGGGGGAGCATTCCGGGCCCAAAAAGCTCCTTGGTCCAGCCGCCGACAAAACCAACGAACGCAACAACCATGATCAACGGGCCGGGGGTTGTCTCACCCAGTGCAAGACCATCAATCATCTGCGTTCCGCTTAACCAGGCATAATGCTCGACACCACCCTGGTAGACATAGGGCAGGACCGCATAGGCGCCGCCAAACGTGACAAGCGCTGCCTTGGTAAAGAACCAGCCCATTTGCGTGAGTGTGCCTTCCCAGCCATAGGCCGTTATCAGCACGGCCATTACAGCGCCCCCGATGAAGGTCCCGACCAGGGCGAATACGATGAATCGACTCCATCTGAATTGCGCATGCGCAGGAATCGGTGTGTCATCATCAATAAGCGCGGGGCCGTATGAGTCTTTTGAACTCCCATGATGCCCGCCTGCCCTGAATTTATCGGGCGCGACATGTGAACCCACATAACCGATGATGCCGGCCATCAACACGATATAGGGAAAAGGTATTTTAAGG
>DAOVYA010000112.1 GCA_030635865.1 Gammaproteobacteria bacterium
GATGATCCGATTACGGGTGTACCAACCGGTTTTGATGACCTTGACCGAATGACGGCGGGACTGCAGTCATCGGACCTGATTATCGTGGCCGGCCGTCCCTCCATGGGCAAGACGACCCTGGCCGTGAACTTTGCCGAGAATGCGGCCATCAAGCATCAATTACCGGTTGCGATTTTCAGCATGGAAATGCCCGGTGAGCAGCTGGCGCTGCGCATGATGTCCTCGCTTGGACATATCGACCAGCACAAGATCAGAACAGGCAGGCTGGAGGATGATGACTGGCCCAGGCTGACGTCGGCTGTCAGCCTGCTGGACACGGCGCCGATCTTCATCGATGACACCCCGGCGCTATCACCGGTTGAACTGCGTTCACGTGCGCGACGTCTCAAGCGCGAGCACAACCTGGGTATGATTATCATCGATTACCTGCAGTTGATGCAGGTCAGTCATACACGGGAAAACCGTGCTACGGAGATTTCCGAAATATCCCGCAACCTGAAGGCCCTGGCAAAAGAACTTGAAGTACCCGTGGTGGCACTCTCGCAGCTGAATCGAAGCCTGGAGCAACGTACCGACCGGCGGCCGGTGATGTCAGACCTGCGCGAGTCGGGCGCCATCGAGCAGGATGCCGACGTCATCATGTTTATTTACCGTGATGAGGTCTATAACGAGGACAGTCCCCAAAAAGGATTGGCCGAGGTTATTATCGCTAAACAGCGTAACGGACCCATCGGTAAGTGCCTGCTGACATTCCGTGGGCAGTTCACGCGTTTCGAAAATTATGCTGCGGATGCTTACTATCAGGACAGTGAATTTGCATGATGCGTCCGGCACTGGCACGTATCGATCTGCAGGCCCTTCAACATAATTTCAATCGTGTCCAGGCATTGGCCCCTGACAGCAAGGTCATGGCCATTATCAAGGCCAATGCCTACGGCCACGGGCTGGTGCCGGTGGCACAGGCACTCACCGGGGCGGATGCCTTTGGTGTGGCATGCCTGGAGGAGGCGATTTCCCTGCGAGAAGCCGGTTTCAGCCAGCGTATCGTGTTGCTTGAAGGTCTGTTTGGCCAGGATGACCTCGCGTTGATTCATGGTTATCAGCTGGACGTGGTGATCCACCATATCAGCCAGGTGGAAATGCTGGAGCAGGGCCGGCAGGCAGGGCCGCTGGATGTCTGGCTGAAGATTGATACCGGGATGCACCGCCTCGGATTTGCCCCGGACCAGGTCGCGGTTGTGGCCGAACGTCTCGCAAGATTGCCGCAGCCCGTCTGTTTGCGCTACCTGTCTCATTTCGCCTGTGCCGATGAGCAGGAAAATCCTGCCACGCAGGCCCAGCTTGACCGCTTCGGGGAAATCTGTGCGGATTTAAAGGGAGAACGCAGTCTGGCCAATTCGGCGGCCGTGCTGGCCTGGCCCGCAAGCCACGGTGACTGGGTCCGCCCGGGCATCATGCTGTATGGCAGTTCGCCATTGCCGGGAAGCACTGCCCGGGATCTCGACCTGCAAGCTGTCATGACGCTTGCTACCCGCCTGATTGCTGTCAACCCGCACAACAGGGGCGATGCAATCGGCTATGGTGGTGACTGGACATGTCCTGAGGACATGCAGGTAGGGGTTGCGGCAATTGGTTATGGTGACGGTTACCCGCGTCATGCACCGAGTGGAATGCCGGTGCTGGTGAACGGGAAACGCAGCGCACTGATCGGGCGCGTTTCAATGGATATGATTTGTATTGATCTGAGTACACAGCCGGATGCAAAAGTCGGTGATGAAGTGATCCTCTGGGGCACGGATTTGCCGGTTGACGAAATCGCACAGCAGGCGGGCACAATTTCCTATGAACTGCTCTGCGGTGTAGGCAGCCGGGTGCAATTCAGCTATCTCTCCTGAATGTTATCTGCTGTTTTCAACTGACCATATGGCCAAACCCAGAACAATCTATCACTGCAGCGCCTGTGGCGCACAGTTTCCGCAGTGGGCGGGACAGTGTGGTGACTGTGGCGCCTGGAATACCCTGGGTGAGGCGGTCGCTGCCGTAAAGCCTGCTACCGGGCGTTTTGCCGGTTTTCCCGGCAGCAGCAATGTCTCGGTTATACAATTATCAGCTGTCACACCTAACGCACAAAAGCGCCATTCAACCGGCATGCAGGAACTTGATCGGGCCCTGGGAGGCGGCCTGGTACCGGGATCGGTAATTTTGATTGGCGGTGATCCGGGAATTGGCAAATCCACCCTGCTGCTACAGGTTATGTCAACCTTGTCGGCGGCAATGCCCGCACTCTATGTCACGGGCGAGGAATCACCGGAACAAATAGCCATGCGTGCCGAACGGCTTGGTATCGCCGGTGACAATGTCCAGTTACTGTCAGAAACATCGGCGGAGCAGATAATTGCAACGGCGTACAAGGAAAAACCCAGGGTAATGGTGCTGGATTCCATCCAGACCCTGTACACGGAGGCACTGCAGTCTGCTCCGGGTTCGGTCGCACAGGTCAGGGAGTGTGCGGCACAGTTGGTGCGCTTTGCCAAGCAGTCCGGTACGGCCATGTTCCTGGTGGGTCATGTTACCAAGGAAGGCACCCTGGCCGGGCCACGGGTACTGGAACACATGGTGGACACGGTGTTGTATTTTGAGGGCGATCCGGGCGATCGCTTCCGGATCCTGCGCGCCACCAAGAACCGCTTTGGTGCGGTCAATGAACTGGGCGTGTTTGCCATGACAGAGACCGGGCTGAAAGAGGTCAGCAATCCATCCGCGATTTTTCTTTCACGCCACGAGACGGCGGTGCCCGGCAGCGTTGTCATGGTGGCCTGGGAGGGAACGCGCCCCATGCTGATCGAGGTACAGGCACTGGTCGACCAGAGTCAGTTCGGGAATCCGCGCCGGGTTACACTGGGGCTGGAGCAGAACCGGCTGTCCATGCTGCTGGCGGTACTGCACCGTCATGGCGGGCTGACACTGGGTGACCAGGATGTATTCGTCAATGTGGTTGGAGGTGTCCGTGTCAGTGAGACGGCGGCAGACCTTGCAGTGTTGCTTGCGGTGATGTCGAGTTTCAGGGACCGTCCTTTGCCGGGGGATCTTGTCGTCTTCGGTGAAGTGGGACTATCGGGCGAGTTACGCCCGGTACCCAATGGCCAGGAGCGATTGCGCGAGGCTGCCAAGCACGGTTTCAAGCAGGCAATTATTCCGGCGGCCAACAAGCCCAGGCAGGCTGTGAAGGGGCTTGAAGTCACCGCTGCAAACCGCCTGTCAGAGGTGCTGGACAAGGTTGTCAGCGAATTCTGATGTGGATGCCGGGGAAATGGGCTTGCAATGACAGGTGAGTGACCTCGTGGTGACGCGTATAAATAATCCCCCCGTCTTTGCGAGGAACGCAGTGACGTGGCAATCTCATCAAGTCCGCTGCCAGCTTTACGAGATTGCCGCGCTTCGCTCGCAATGACGGGGTGGATGAACTCGCAATGACGGGGGAATGTGATGCCGGGGGGTGTTGTCAGTCTTCCTGTTTATCCAGGTTCAATGACAGCGAATTGATGCAGTAACGCTGTCCGGTCGGTGCCGGGCCGTCCTCAAAGACATGGCCAAGATGTGCCCCGCACTTCCTGCAGGTAACCTCGACACGCCTCATGCCGTGGCTGGTGTCCGTAATTATTTCCAGGTTTTCTTCCTCACCAGGCCGGGTAAAACTTGGCCAGCCACTGCCGGAATCAAATTTATCCCCGGAGCTGAACAGGGGCGCATTGCAACAAATGCATTTAAAGACCCCCTTGTCCTTGCAGTCATTGTAGATGCCGGTAAACGGGCGCTCTGTTCCCTTGCGGCGGGTTACCTCGTACTGTTCGGGCGTCAGTTGCTCACGCCATTCTGCATCGGTCTTGTCAACCTTGTCAGTCATGCCCGTCTTTGCCCCCGGTATAGATGCGCGGTGCAGCGTTTTGCAGCTTGTCGAGAAATTCTCTTGCGGTGGCGACACCAATTTCGGCCTCGGCCCGTGCTTTTTGATCAGGGTCGTTTTGCGCAGCATTTTCAGCCCATTGCAGGAATTCCTGTACTTCGGTTTGTTGCCGGTCAGCCGGCAGGGACCTCAGGTAGTCGCTGGGGCGTGCCTTGACCCGGTTTCCTTCAATGACGTCCAGATTGAACAACAGTTTCATGCATTTGTTTCCTTGACTGTACTGTCCGCATGTTTATTCAATGCCGGGTGTATGCGGACAGTCTTGACCATGTTTTCCTTGATCTGGATGATTTCTACCGGGTGATTATCCAGCAACAGGCTGGTGCCGGTTACCGGGATCATTTCAAGCTGCTCGGTAATCAGGCCATTCAGCGTTTTCGGGCCATCTGTAGCGAGTTCCATCTTCAGGGCCGCATTTAACGTACGGATATTGATGGAGCCCTCTACCAGCCAGCTGCCATCATCCTGGGCAATGATATCTTCAAAATGTGCCGCCGGATCAGAGGTGAATTCACCGACAATTTCTTCCAGGATATCTTCCATGGTTACCAGGCCCTGGATATCGCCATACTCGTCAACTGCGAAACCAATACGGCGTTTCTCATGCTGGAAATTCAGCAATTGTTTGTTGAGCGATGTGTTTTCGGGAATGAAATAGGGTTCGCGTGCAGCCTGTTGCAGTGAATCCTGGTCGAGTTCATTCCGGTACAGCAACGGCAGTACGTCACGCATGTGCAGGATACCGACTACCTGGTTGACGGTTTCCCTGTACAGGGGTAAACGGGTGTACTGACTTGCGGACAGGGTCTTGGTTGTCGTCTCCCAGTCATCATCAAGGTCGATGCCGGTTATTTCACTGCGCGGTACCATGATGTCTTCAACGGTCACTTTTTCCAGGTCCATCAGGTTTAACAGCATGGACTGGTGACGTTTGGGGATCAGGGCGCCGGCCTCTATGACCACGGTGCGCAATTCCTCATTGGTCAGTGCCTGGGAGGCCTGGTCCCCGGGTGATACACCGAACAGCTTCAGCACGACGTTGGCGGCAGCATTTAACAGCCATACCAACGGGTAGAGCAGCTTCATTAACGGGATGTAGATCCAGGCCGCCGGAAAGGCGATACGTTCCGGGTGCAATGCCGCGAGTGTTTTCGGTGTGACCTCGGCAAACAGCAGGATGACGACTGTCAGCAGCATGCCTCCGGCAAAGACATAACCGGCATCATTGTAGAGGCGCAGCGTGATCAGGGTCATCAGGATAGAGGCCAGTATGTTGACGAAATTGTTTCCCAGCAGGATCAGGCCAATCAGGCGGTCCTGGCGCTGCAACAGTGTCTGGACACGCAGGGCGCCCCTGTGTTGCTTGTCTGCAAGGTGGCGTAGCCGATAACGGTTCAGCGTCATCAGGCCGGTCTCGGAACCGGAAAAGAAGGCAGAGAGCAGTATCAGGAGAAACAGCGCCAGTAACAAAACGCTAAGCGGGACGTCGTCCAAGCGGGGACTGCCTCTATTCGTTGAACAAGTCTATATATTACTGAAAACAGGGGTATAAATCAGCCCCTTTAGCTAGTGAGTACCCCTCAAAAAAGAAGATTTTTCGCGCAAAGACGCAAAGGCGCCAAGAAAAGATTATATTTACCACAGAGATCACAGAGCACTCAGAGGAAACCTATCAGGGAACCTCTGATTAATTACCTTGCCGTCATCCCGGCGAATGCCGGGATCCAGAGGTTTCAACGACATGGATTCCGGCTACCGGATCAAGTCCGGCACAGGCTGCGCCGGAATGA
>DAOVYA010000204.1 GCA_030635865.1 Gammaproteobacteria bacterium
ATTGTCTCGGGCAGTGTCTCGATGCACTCTACAAGCGGAGTCAGGCTGATGGCCAGCGATGTCTTTTTTAAAATCCTCCTGGCCAGCACAATATTGGCCTTCACCTTCTCATGATCCAGTTTTACATGAACACTTCGATACACATCGGAATCGATGCTCGAGAAGGAAATAACCAGTAGATTGATTTTCCCGTCAAGGTGCCTGAGTTTTCTTTCATCCAGCAGCTGACCATTACTCACCATATCAAAACGACCGGGATGGTCTCCAATAGCGGAGACAAACTTCATGAATCCGGGGTGTGTGGTTGGCTCTCCATAGCCTGCTATTACCGTGCGGAAAACATCATTTGTGTTAATACGTTCGAGCACTTTATAAAAAGTGTCAGCCGTCATTAGTTGCGGGCGCTCAATCATTTCCTGCGGGCACATAATGCAGCGCGCATTGCATTTGCTGGTCCACTCAAGATTGACAGCAACTTTATAGCTCGGCAACATCACTCGGCTACGGGAACAAGTCTTGGAACATGAGCGGCGCAATTGGGAACAACCTGTTCAATCTCGACCAGAATTACCCGTGGTTGGTCGGGGAACAATGCTTTGACTGCACCGTCGTCATGGACCGATGCCCGGCCATTTACCCGCAGTCGGGCACCGTCAGTAAAATCAATAAACAGCATCCCCACATGGGGGTTTTCAAGAATATTACCCAGACTCATGAATGCCCCATTGCCATCAAAGTCTGGAAAGGCAAGGCGGGTTTGGTCGATGATTTGAATGATGCCGGGACCACCCCCCTTGAAAGAACAGTCGCAAGCCCCGTTGTTGTCGCTAGTGGCTAAAAAGAAGAAAGGAGCGTTTTCAATGCGTTCATGGAATGATTCAGGAATATGGTCCATTAGCAGGCGGGTTCGCCTTGCCTTGTCCCAAATGTGTGTCGTTTGCCACCGTTCCTGTGCGGCAATTTCTCCGGAATGAAAATCATTTTCATCAGCCATGAGTGTGGCCTCAAAAGATCAGGTGCCCGTTGAAATAGTACAACGCATTTCTTAAGAAACCCTTAACCCGGTATCCAGATGGCTCAATAAGGTTCCATTATGACGGATTTGGAAACTTGAGGTGGAAACCGATGCCGCACACATATTTATTATTAATGCGCTGGAACGGGGTGAATGCGATTACGCGCATGTATTGTCCTGGCTGCAGGAATCAATAGAAAAGTCATAATAAAAAGACCACCCGGTTATTGAGTTGGTCATGCGGACTATACCAGTTGCCCGTAGCAGCCTGAGCAACAATTCGCCACACACAGGTGAATATACGCTTCTGTAGCATAGCGTCGCATCCTCAGGATCCGGTTCCCCGCTGCCGGAGTTGTGCACGCAGGTATTCAAGCTCATCCATCATATCCAGGACCAGGGCCGCCCCGGCCAGGTTAATACCCAGGTCCTGCTGCAGACGCAGTGCGGTACGCGCCCTGTTCAGACTTGCCCCTGAAAACCGCCATCGGCCCAGGTTACGGTCCACAGGATCCAGTATTCCTTCTTCAACCAGATCCAGAATCCTTTCGGCGTGCACGGAACATGCGCAGCTGAGTTCATTCAGTGTCAAAGTGATTGACTCTTCCACAATCAGGCCCGTCAGGACCGGCAGCTTTTCATTTTGCATGTCTTTTATACCCCCAGACTGGCGCGCGGATTAAATGCCAGTTGCTGTTCCATTTTTTGGTAAAGCGCCTTTGCCTCACTGGTATCCGCTGCTGGCAAGGCAACCTGCAGCATCGCGTAAAAATCACCCGACGGGTCATCAGGGATGCCGCGCCCCTTCAGGCGCAACTTGCTGCCTGCTACAGAACCGGGGGGAATCGTCAGATCCACCACCCCCTGTGGCGTCGGGACCTTTACCTTCGCCCCAAGTGCGGCCTCCCAGGGTGCCAGCGGCAGATCGAGGTAGAGATCCCGGCCTTCCACCCGGTACCGGGAATGCGGCTTGAATTCGATCTCAAGGTACAAATCGCCGGCAGAACCTGCTCCGGTTCCGGGAGTACCCTGTCCTGCCAAACGGATATGCTGGCCCTGTTTGACACCCTTGGGGATACGCACATTCAGGGTTCGCTCCCGGCTCCTTGCATGCCCCTGTTCATCCAGTTCAGCAGAATGCAGGGTGATGGTGCGCGTGGCGCCGTGAAAGGCGTCCTCAAGATCAATCAATATTTTTGCATGATGGTCTTCGCCACGGGCACGAAACCCTGAGCGCCTGTACTCTGCCGGTCCGCCCCCCTGGCCAAAAAGTGTCTCGAAAAAGTCGCTGAAGGCCGATGCGTCGCTGCCCGTAAAGCCACCACCACTGAACTCAAACCCGGCGTCCCAGTCTGGTGACGGACGGAATTCCTGTCCCGCCTTCCAGTCGCTTCCGAGTTGATCATAGGCCACGCGTTTTTCAGGATCCTTGAGTACTTCGTAGGCCTCGCCAAGCTCCTTGAAGCGCACCTCTGCATCCTGCTCCTTGCTGACATCGGGATGGTATTTACGCGCAAGTTTTCGGTAGGCGCGCTTGATCTCGTCCTGGGTAGCTTCGCGCTGCACCCCCATGATCTTGTAATAGTCCTTGAATTCCATCGGTTACTCCTTGTCATTCCAGATGTTTCCCAAGTGTACCCTGCATCGTGGTTATTATCAGTTGGTTGCTGGTTCCCTGATAATGATAGCTCGGTGTATCGCTGATGTTGATCATCAAGATCGTACCTGGATACTGAAATCAGGTCCCTGCCCGGGATCTTCATAATGGTGATTAGTCATCAGGATTTTTAGCAATTTATTATGCATCCATTTTCACCTATGCTCATAGCATGAGATATGACAACAGCCATGCCTGAAGCAGTATCTGTCAAGGAGGGGCAAGCCCCCGTCGGTGCCATCACCGAGGTTCACGGGCCGGTGGTGGTCATTGCCTGTGACCGGCTGCCACCCCTGCGCCAGGCGTTGTCCGCTTCCATTAACCATGAAACGTATCTGTTCGAAGTCCACCAGCATCTCGACAAACGTCACGTGCGCGCCATCACGCTGCACCGCACCGCTGGCTTGCGAAGGGGCACCCCGGTTTATGATACCGGCGCACCGCTGCATGTACCGGTGACAGCCGACTGCCTTGGCCGGTTGTTGAACATCTTTGGCGAACCCCTGGACAGTGGCGCGCCCTTGCCTGCCCAGGCCTTTCGCAATATTCACAGTCGACCGGTACCGCTGCGCGAGGCCGTTGGTGTCGGCAATATTCTGGAAACGGGGATCAAGGTGATCGACCTGCTCTGTCCCTTTGTAAAAGGGGGCAAGACCGGTCTGTTTGGTGGTGCCGGCGTGGGCAAGACTGTGCTGATCATGGAGTTTATGCACGCTATCGCCACGTTATATCAAGGGGTATCCGTATTCGCCGGTGTGGGCGAACGAATCCGCGAGGGCCATGAACTCTGGCACGAGATGCAGAAGGCCGGTGTAATGCCGCAAACCCTGATGGTCTTCGGACAGATGGATGAATCTCCCGGGGTGCGTTTCCGGGTCGGCCTGTCCGCACTGACCTATGCCGAGTACCTGCGTGACACCCTGCAAAAGGAAGTACTGTTCGTCATGGATAACATCTTCAGGTTCGTGCAGGCAGGCAGTGAAATCTCGAGTTTGTTGGGAAGGATGCCCGCCACCATGGGCTATCAACCCACCCTCCGTACCGAGGTGGCCGAGATGCAGGACCGCATCCTCTCCACCCGTGAGGGCGCCATCACCTCGGTACAGGCAGTCTATGTACCGGCCGACGACATGACCGACCCCGCTGTGAGCGCTATCCTGAGCCATCTGGACACCACGGTAATCCTGTCCCGCGCCCAGGCCGGCAAGGGGATCTACCCGGCAGTGGATCCGTTACAGTCCGGCAGCAAACTGATGGATCGTCACACCCTGGGCGACCGCCATTACACGATCGCCGAGGGGGTCCGCGAGCACCTGGCACGCTATCATGAACTGGAAGATATCATCACCATGCTCGGCATCGAAGAGCTGTCACCAAAGGACCGACACATTGTCATGCGCGCGCGCAAGCTGCAGCGCTATCTTACCCAGCCGTTCTCGGTGATCGCCTCCCACACCGGGATCGAGGGTGTATCCGTGCCACTGCGGCATACCCTGGA
>DAOVYA010000007.1 GCA_030635865.1 Gammaproteobacteria bacterium
AACGCATGCAGCAGGGCCGCCCCTGGGTGCGCTGTAAACTGGCAATGAGCCTGGACGGGCGCACGGCCATGGCGAATGGTGAGAGCAACTGGATCAGCGGTGAGCAGGCACGCATCGATGTGCATAAGTTACGTGCACGTTGTTCGGCTATCATGACGGGTATCAATACCGTGCTGGCAGATGATCCGTCACTGACCGTGCGCCTGGGTGAAACAGGGGGCGATTACAAAACTCCCTTGCGGATTGTGCTGGATTCCGGGCTACGGATGCCGGCAGATGCAAAGCTGCTGGGACTGCAGGGAGATATACTTGTTGTCACGGGCGTATCCGATCCTTCGCGGCTGGCCCGCCTGGAGCAGGCCGGCGTCTCGATCAAGACATTGCCGCTGGCGCAGGGACGACTGGATCTTGCGGCCGTGCTGCAATACCTGGGTGAGATGGAGATTAATGAAGTTCACCTTGAGGCCGGCTCGACCCTCTGTGGCGCATTGCTGCAAGCAGGGCTGGTGGACGAACTGGTGATCTACATGGCGCCACAGCTGATGGGTGATGCCGCCCGCGGGCTGTTTGTGCTGCCGGGGCTGGAGCATATGCAGCAACGCATCAGACTGTCGATTACCGATATTCGCGCTATTGGTCATGATTGGCGCATCACTGCAACAGTCATGGCAGCTGTGTAGGGTGCGCACGGCACACCCTGCAATAGTCTTTAAACAGGGCTCTTTCATAAGATAATGTTCACAGGAATCATACAGGCTGTCGGCAGTATCACCGTGCTGGAAAACCGGGGTGGCGATATGCGTATTGGTATTAATACCGGCGCGTTGCCGATGGACGATGTACGCATTGGTGACAGCATTGCCGTGAGTGGCGTCTGCCTGACTGTGGTGGAGTCGGGCGGTAACGCTTTTTACGCAGATGTTTCGGGTGAAACGCTGGATCGAACCATGCTTGGCAGCCTGGCTGTTCATGATGTCGTTAACCTGGAAAAGGCATTGACGCTGGAGACGCGTCTCGGTGGTCACCTTGTTAGTGGCCATGTTGACGGGATCGGGGCGGTTACAGCCCGGCGCGAAGACAGTCGTTCGGTCCGGTTTACTATCAAGGCGCCGGATGAGCTGGCGCGCTATATCGCCACCAAGGGATCTATCTGTGTGGACGGGGTCAGCCTGACGGTGAATGCCGTAGAAGGCAGCGCGTTTGAATTGAATATCGTGCCGCATACGCTGGATGCCACAACAATGAAAGCCTACCGGCCGGGTCGCCAGGTCAACCTTGAGGTCGACCTGGTCGCACGTTACCTGGAGCGTTTGCTACTTGGTGAAGCGGCAGCACAACCCGGCGCGGGAGAGGGTATAACCCGGGAGATGCTGGAGTCTTGTGGTTTTCCAGTCAGTCGCAAGTGATATAAAGCAATCCCGTCACTTTGTTCCTCGCAATGACGGGATAAATGTTTCCGTGAAGCCGTTGCTGCATTCATGGATAATAAGGGTATGGAAATAAACACTGCAGGAAAGATTGATTGTTATGGTGCTGAATACGGCTGAAGAAATCATTGAGGATATCCGTGCGGGTCGCATGGTTATTCTTATGGATGATGAAGACCGCGAAAACGAGGGTGACCTGGTGATGGCGGCTGCACATGTGCGCCCTGAAGACATCAATTTTATGGCGAGTCATGGTCGTGGCCTGGTCTGCATGACACTGACACGCGAACGCTGCGAGCAACTGGCATTACCGTTGATGGTGCAAACCAACGAGTCCCTGCATTCAACCAACTTCACCGTGTCGATCGAGGCCGCGAAAGGGGTGACAACCGGGATCTCGGCGCAGGATCGGGCGCAAACGATCCTGGCGGCGGCAGCAAAGGATGCGCGTCCGGGGGATATCGTGCAGCCCGGTCATATTTTCCCCTTGATGGCGAGACCCGGGGGCGTCCTGACCCGGGCCGGGCATACCGAGGCAGGCTGTGACCTGGCACGCCTTGCCGGGCTTGAACCGGCTGCGGTTATTGTCGAGATCCTCAGGCAGGATGGTAGTATGGCGCGGCGTCCGGACCTTGAAATCTACGCCCGTGAGCATGGCCTGAAAATCGGCACGATCGAGGACCTGATCCGCTACCGCATCGAGAATGAGAAGACAGTGGAGCGTGTCGCCGGGAATGATGTGGCCACGGAACACGGTACTTTCAGGGTCTATGCCTACCGCGATGCCTTTGGCGACGATGTACACCTGGCAATGGTCATGGGCGAGATCAGGCCGGAAGAACCGACACTGGTACGTGTTCATATGCAGGATATGCTCAGCGACCTGGTGGACGCCAGGACCGAAGGTCATCATTTACCGTTACGCATGGCCCTGCAAAAGATTGCGCAGGAAGGCAAGGGCGTTGTGGTGATTCTGCGTCAACAGGAATCGGCCAATACGCTGGTCAACCAGGTCAAGACGTATCATATGCCCGCGGCAAAGGAGGTGCCGGCTGACAAGGGGGCGGACGAATTACGTACTTACGGCATTGGCGCGCAGATTATTGCAGATGTTGGCGTGCAAAAAATGCGGGTGATGAGCGCCCCCAAGATTGTTCATGGGATCGCCGGGTTTGGTCTTGAGGTTGTCGGGTACGAATCCTGCGACTAGCCTGGTTGGAAAGTATTACGCATAATATTTCGGGAAATAATTATGAGTGACATTACAGTAACGGAAGGTGAGCTGTTTGTACGTGACGCCAGAATAGTATTGCTGGTTTCGCGGTTTAACAGTTTTGTGGTGGAGAGTCTGCTGGCTGGTGCGCTCGATACCCTGAAACGACACGGCGCAGATGAGCGCGACTTGCAGATTGTCCGTGTACCGGGCGCGTACGAGATGCCGATTGCCGCGCAGCGGCTGGCTGCCAGCAAACGCTTCGATGCCATCATTGCACTGGGGGCTGTCATCCGGGGCGGTACACCGCACTTTGAGTACGTTGCCGGTGAATGTACCAGGGGGCTGTCATCTGTTTCGCTGAAGTACGATATTCCCATAGCCTTTGGTGTATTGACCGTTGATACCATTGAGCAGGCAATTGAACGCGCCGGAACCAAGGCCGGGAACAAGGGTGCCGAGGCTGCCATGTCGGCCATTGAAATGATCAACCTGCTACGCGGGCTGGAAAGCTAGGTATGCCATGAAGTTTTCTGCACATGAGCGTACTCGCGCACGGCGTTATGCCATGCAGGCCCTGTATCAATGGGACCTGTCGGGGGCTGACCTGCTAGAGGTTCGCAGCCAGTTTCTGGAGGTCGAAGACTTCACCCGGGCCGATGAACCCTACTTCATTGAGTTACTGAGCGATATTACGAAACAGGTTGAAAATATTGATAAAAATATATCGGAAAATATTGATCGCCCCTTCGAGCAACTGGATCCTGTTGAGCGCGCGATATTGCGCATTGCGCTCTATGAATTATTAAGCAGGGCCGATATCCCGTATCGTGTCACCATTAATGAAGCAGTTCAATTGGCAAAGAAATTCGGCGCTGAACAGGGACATACCTTTGTAAATGCCGTGCTTGATCAGGCGGCACGCAGTATCCGGCCGGCTGAATGCGCCATATCGGGTGAGAAGGCTGCCGGTCGCTGAATCGGCCATGTCCGAATCCGAATTCGAAATCATCCGCCGTTATTTCATGCGGCAATCACAAAAACGCGAAGATGTAATTACCGGTATCGGGGACGATGCAGCCGTATTGCAGGTGCCGGTCGGGCAGGAACTGGTTGTCAGTGTAGACACGCTGGTTGCAGGTGTACATTTTCCTGAAAACACTCCGGCTGCTGCAATTGGTCATAAATCACTGGCTGTTAATCTCAGTGACCTTGCGGCCATGGGCGCGACGCCTGCATGGGTAACACTGGCATTGACGATGCCCGGAAATAATTCCACCTGGATCGATGAATTCAGCCGTGCATTCTGTGCGCTTGCTGATCGTTACAGGGTGCAGCTGGTTGGTGGTGATACAACACGCGGACCACTTTCCGTGACGGTGCAGGCACACGGTTTTGTTGCAGCGGGAACCGCGTTAAGACGCAAGGGTGCAGAGCCCGGCGACAGGATTTATGTAACCGGCACGCTGGGCGATGCAGGGTTGGCCTTGCAGTTGCGGGAAAGCGCCCCGGACGGTTTGCAGCAAAAACTGGATTACCCGGAACCACGTATTGAGGCAGGGCATGTACTCACCGGGCTTGCCAGTGCAGCGATTGATATATCGGACGGTTTGCTGGCTGACCTGGGCCATTTGCTGGAAAGTGGTGATTCGGGTGCGTCCCTGCAGGTCGATGCCTTGCCGCGCTCTGATGCATTTCTTTCGGCACTGCGGCAGTCGGGTTCACTGCAGCAGCCCCCTTATTACGAATTACCCCTGTCAGCCGGGGATGATTATGAATTGTGCTTTACCGTGTCCGGGAAGTTCTGCCCCAGGGTCGAACAGCTATTGTCAGCAATGCCTTGCGGATGTACGCAAATCGGTATTATCGAGGAATCAGCGGGTATTCGCTGTTACCTGGAAGATGGGACGTCTTACCGGCCTGCTGGTCAGGGATACCGGCACTTCGATAAGGCCGGAAAATGACTGTGAAGCTGAAACCGGGCCTGTTATTGCATCCCGTCGACTGCCTGGCACTGGGATTCGGCAGCGGACTGGTGCCGGTGGCACCGGGTACCGCGGGAACGCTGGTTGCAATACCGGTCTATCTGCTCCTGCAGACACTCTCACTGGAGGTCTATCTCCCGCTGGTTCTGGGGCTGTTCCTGCTGGGGATTCCAATTTGTACGCACACAACACGACGTCTCGGTGTGCATGACCATCCCGGGATAGTCTGGGACGAGATTGTCGGTTACCTGGTAACCATGACGTTTGCACCGCCGGGCTGGGTCTGGATTGCCACGGGATTTGTCCTGTTCAGGGGGTTCGACGTTATCAAGCCCTGGCCAATCGGCTGGTGCGACCGGCGGGTACATGGTGGGTTCGGGATTATGCTGGATGATTTGTTGGCAGGTGTGATGGCGGCAGTGGTTTTGCAGTTGCTTGTTGTTTTTATGTAGCTGTGGTTTCAGGTTTCGCACGTCAGGGCGAAACCCTAACCAGGAATTGGCTCCAGCCACCGCTGATACAAAACATCCGCCGCCTGTTGTGCTTCAGCAATCCTTTGCTCCAGTCTTTCGGTCATCTGTTGTGCCGTTTGTACGCTGGGTGCAGGATTATCCAGTTCGTCTTTATAGAACGTTGACCATTCTCTGACCATGGCTGCGGTCATCTCTACATGACATTGCAAGGCGAGGGTGTTGCCAATGGCAAAGCCCTGGTTGCGGCAGTGGTCGTTTTCCAGTATCACCTCGGCGCCGTTTGGTATGGAAAAGGTTTCGCCATGCCAGTGAAACAGCGTGGTTTCACGCAGCCCGCCGAGCCAGTCCTGTGCGGTCGGGTTGTCACTGCTGCGGACCGGGTGCCAGCCAATTTCCGTGACCGGGTTTGCGCTAACCACGCCGCCGAGTGCCTTACAGATCAGTTGGCCGCCCAGGCAGTGCCCCAGCACGGGCATATCCTGTTCCTGCGCCATTCTGATCAGGGCCAGTTCCTGCCCGATCCAGGGCAGGGGATCATTTACGCTCATCGGGCCACCCATCAAGACCAGGCCGGAGCAGTCACCGATATGCCGGGGCAGCGGCTCATTCCGGTCAATGGCAATCAGCTGGAAGGGGACCTTTTTGCGCGCCAGCACCTCGGACAGGTAACCGGGGCCTTCGCAGTTGATATGGCGGAAGATATATAACGGTTTCATGATCAGGTTTGTCAGCCGATAGCTAGTAGATGATGACATTATCCAGAATTTTCCGGGTTCTCCTAGTGCTGTGGATTGCCACGCTGAGTCCACTTGCGCAGGCCGGCACGGATGTACGTGTTGTTGGCTTGTTCAGTGAACGTGCCGTGGTGGTTATAGACGGAAGGCAGCAGATCCTGAGGGTGGGTGAGACCACTCCGGAAGGCGTCAGGCTTATCGCTGCAGACAGCGAATCTGCAGTATTCGAAATTGACGGGGAGGAGGTCAGTGCGAGACTGGATGGACGTGTCACCGCACGCAAGCGCACGGCCAAAGCAAAGGAGTTTCAGATTTCGCGCAACACATCGGGGATGTTTACCACGGTGGGCAGCATTAATGGCTTGACGGTTTCATTCCTGGTTGATACCGGTGCGACACGCGTTTCCATGAATGCAGCACAGGCCAATCGCCTGGGGATTGACTTCCGCGTGGTTGGAACGCCGATGATGGTGACTACGGCCTCACGCATGGAACGTGCCTGGGGAGTCACCCTGGATACCGTCAAGGTTGGTGAACTGAATTTGCGTAATGTGGGGGCAGTGGTGCTCGAGGGTGCCCAGCCTGCACAGACTCTTCTGGGTATGAGTTATCTCGGTCGACTGGAAATGACTAATACAGGCCGGTTGATGACGTTACGCAAGAAGTACTAGCTTTAAACCAACCCCGTCATTGCGACGACTGCAGGGATGCAGGAGGTAGAGTACCAACAGTAGGCGCTTTAGGCGACGCAGGAGCAGTTACCGAGGAACGCAGTGACGCGGCAATCCCGTAATGAGAGCACCGTAAGCCCGCTGCCAGATTCAGGAGATTGCTTCGCTGTGCTCGCAATGACGGTATGGGTGGGTTCTTCGCAATGACAGAGGTAATAGGTGTCACAATAACGAGGAAGTAATGTCGAAGTGTTATTCGGCCAGGTCCTTCGTATGCTCGATCAGCGCATAGGCCGAGTGGTTATGAATTGACTCGAAGTTCTCGGATTCCACAATATATGCAGTGACGCGATCGTCATTATTGAGGCGGGTGGCAATGTCGCGCACCATGTCTTCAACAAACTTGGGGTTATTGTAGGCTCTTTCCGTCACGTACTTCTCATCCGGACGCTTTAAAAGGCCATAGAGTTCACAGGAAGCCTCTTCCTCGACCAAATCGATCAGATCTTCAATCCATACAAAGCCGTTTGTTTCCGCATTGACCGTAACATGCGAGCGCTGGTTATGTGCGCCATAGTCAGAAATCTTTTTGGAGCAAGGGCACAGACTGGTCACCGGGACAACAACCTTGACGTTCATTTTTGGTTTGCCATCGGTGATTTCACCAATAAGACTGACGTCATAGTCCAGCAAGCTTTCAACACCCGTAACCGGCGCTGCCTTGTTAATGAAGAAACTGAAGTTCATTTCGATATGGCCGGAATCAGCCTCCAGGCGATTGGTCATTTCACTGAGCATTTCCTTGAAGGAACTCACCGTGATTTCGCGCTCATGGAGATTGAGGATCTCGACGAAGCGTGACATGTGTGTGCCCTTGAAGTTGTGAGGCAGATTCACATACATGTTGAAGCTGGCAATGGTGTGCTGTTCGCCACCGGAACGGTCTTTAACGCGTACCGGGTGCCGGATATCCTTGATCCCCACCTTGTCGATGGGTATCTGCCGGGTATCGATACTGTTTTGCACGTCGGCAATGGCTGCTGCAGCCTTGGGCGCCATTTCGCTTGCTTTCATCTGTCTTTGTCCAGGTTAATGTCAGTGCTGCCTGCATTTCAGGGTTACAGCCTACTTGCCAGTGCAGGGTATGAATACATGCCCGAAGGGGTAGCGCCTGCCTGGCCTCTGTATTGGTGTTAATTCCTGAGTGGATTAGTAGGATATTACCCTACTGGGAATTGCCGTGCAATCTGAGAGACGCTTGGGTCGGATGATTTATCTTTCTCTTTCAATAATATAGAGTGAAATCAAGCGCAGCGGGTCGGCGCTGGCATCAAACCCGGACAGGCTGTTGATGGCCTCGGCATGCAGTTCATCGGCTCGCAGGCGTGCTGCATCCAGTCCAATCAAAGCCGGGTAGGTCGATTTTTCACCGGATTGGTCTCCACCCGGATTCTTCCCCAGGGTCGAGGCCTCACCTTCCACATCGAGAATATCGTCGCGTATCTGGAATGCCAGGCCGATGCATTTTGCATAGTGGTCCAGTTGTTCCATTTGTGTGTTATCGATGTGTGTGCCATTCAATGCACCGAGTACCAGGCTGGCCCGAATCAAGGCGCCGGTCTTGTGAATGTGCATGTCCTCGAGTTCGGCGATATTTTGTGATTGCCCCGTTGCTGCCAGGTCAATAGCCTGTCCGCCAGCCATACCCCGGGAACCTGAGGCACGCGCCAGGATCCTGATCATCTTGAGCCGCGTACTGTCACTGACTCCGGCCATGGTATTGTTCGCAAGAACCTGAAAGGCAAGTGACTGCAGTGCATCGCCGGCCAGGATTGCGGTGGCTTCGCCAAAGGCGTGGTGACAACTGGGTTTGCCACGGCGCAGGTTATCGTCATCCATGGCTGGCAGGTCATCGTGAATCAGGGAATAGGCATGGATTAATTCAATTGCACACGCGGGTGCATCCAGGGTTTCCTGTTTTGCTCCGACGGCAAGACCGCCCGCATAGACCAGCGCCGGGCGAATGCGTTTACCTTCGCTCAATACCGCGTAGCGCATGGCTTCATGCAGGCGGACAGGGTGGGTCGCCACCGCCGGTAGCGTGTCGTCCAGGTGTTTATCCAGGCGTTCGTGGCATTGCGCCATGAACGCTGTTAATCGCGGGTCAGCTGTCTTCACTGTCGAACGCTGTGATTTCGTCCTGACCATTTTTCTTCATCAGGATTTCAACCTTCTGTTCGGCTTCTTTAAGTGCTTTCTGACAGGTGCGTGACAACTGCACACCACGTTCAAAGTGGCTGAGCGAGTCTTCCAGGCTCAGGTCACCCTGTTCCATCTTTTCAACAAGGGATTCGAGTTCTTTCAGAGACTGCTCGAAACCGGGTGTTTTTGTACTTTTTCTGGCCATGTCTTGAATCTTCCTGATGATCAGCTTAACTTACTCCACCCGGGCAATAAGGGTCAATTGAGGATCCGGATTTTCCTTGAGAAAGGCAGGGTTGACAGATACAGGTTGCCCGGCTAAAGTTAGACTGATTCTAAATCAATACGGGGTCATGCCCCTGCAACCAACAGTACTTTATGAGGTATCAATTATGGATTTAAAAGGCAGCTCTACTGAACAGAATCTGAAAGACGCGTTCGCCGGTGAGTCGCAGGCCAATCGTCGTTATCTGTATTTTGCCGCCAAGGCCGATGTCGAAGGCTACAACGATGTTGCTGCAGTATTTCGTTCAACGGCAGAAGGTGAGACGGGGCATGCACATGGTCACCTGGAATACCTGGAGCAGGTCGGTGATCCGGCAACCGGTTTGCCGATCGGTCCTACATCCAGCAACCTGCAGGCAGCTATCGCCGGTGAAACGCACGAATACACGGATATGTATCCGGGTATGGCCAAGTCGGCACGCGATGAAGGCTTTGATGAAATTGCTGACTGGTTCGAAACGCTGGCCAAGGCCGAGCGTTCACATGCCAATCGTTTCAAGAAGGCCCTGGATAATCTTGACGAATAGAAGCGTATCGCCACGGGACAAGGGGCCGGTTAATCCGGCCCTTTGTAATTGTTTATTCGAAACAAGGATAGTGTAAATGGGAATCAGCACCGAAGGTACCCGGGAAGGAAGCCTGGAGGCGCCAACACGGCATCCGCTGGACTGGACCGGCCCTTCCTTCTATGACGAGGACAATCTGTTCAGGGAACTCGAAAGGGTCTATGACATCTGTCATGGATGCCGACGCTGTTTCAACCTGTGCAATGCGTTTCCTTTCCTGTTTGATGCCATTGATGAATCCGACACCATGGAGCTGGATGGCGTTGCACGTGAAGTGTACTGGGAGGTGGTAGATCACTGTTACCTGTGTGATATGTGTTATATGAGCAAGTGCCCCTATGTACCGCCGCACGAATGGAATGTCGATTTCCCGCATCTCATGTTGCGGGCCAAAGCCGTTAAATTCAGAAACGGCAAGACACGTTTTCGCGACCGGGTACTGTCTTCAACAGACGCTGTTGGCAAGCTCGTCGGTATTCCGATTGTGGCGCAGGTGGTGAATGCCTCGAACCGGAGCAAGACGGGGCGAAAACTGCTGGAGAAGGCGCTCGCTGTACATCCGGATGCTGTTTTGCCTGAATACCATTCCCGCACATTGCGCAAACGCCTTGGTAAAACTGTCAGCGCCGGTATAACCGGTGTACAAGCTGGCCAGACAACAGGCAAGGTCGTTCTCTTTGCCACCTGTTATGGCAATTATAACGAGCCGGGTATCGGCCAGGATCTTGCGGCGATTCTTGCACACAACGACATTCCTGTGACGCTTGCAGGCAAGGAAAGATGTTGCGGTATGCCGAAACTGGAACTGGGTGACCTGGAGGCCGTCAAGACGGCGCGCGATACCAATATTCCCGAACTCGCCAGGCTGGTTGATGATGGTTGGGATATCGTGGCACCAGTGCCTTCCTGCGTGTTGATGTTCAAGCAGGAGTTGCCGTTGATGTTTCCGGATGATGCCGATGTTGCAAAGGTGAGGGATGCGATATTTGACCCGTTTGAATACCTTATGCTGCGCCACAAGCATGAAAAACTGAGAAAAGACTTTACAGAATCACTTGGCAAGATCGCCTACCACGTTGCCTGCCATTTACGGGTGCAGAATATTGGTATGAAAACGCGTGATCTCCTCGAACTGATACCTGATACCAGTGTCGAGCCCATTGAACGTTGTTCCGGTCATGATGGTACCTATGCGGTTAAAAGCGAATTTCACGAGACGTCCATGAAAATATGCAAGCCGGTTGTCAGTCGCGTGCAGAAAGCAGAGGCAGCGTATTACAGCAGCGACTGTCCGATGGCCGGTCAGCAAATCAGGAACGGGCTGGATGATGACAGTGTGCCGCTGCATCCATTGACGCTGTTACGCAGGGCTTACGGGATATAGACGCGATGGAAAAACTAACACGCAACGATCTCTACTCACTTGAAGAATATGCCGGGATCAGGGCGGACATTCGCAAGCGGGTGATGGACCATAAGCAAAACCGCAAGGTCCATATCGGTCCCTCGGCAACGCTCTATTTTGAGGACCACCAGACAATTCAGTACCAGGTCCAGGAGATGCTGCGCGTCGAGCGGATCTTTGAAGCCGCCGAAATCGAGGAAGAGCTGGGCGCCTACAATCCATTAATACCGGATGGCAATAACTGGAAAGCAACCTTTATGATCGAGGAGCCGGATGTTGCGCGGCGCAAGGAATTGCTTGCAGGGCTGGTCGGGGTCGAGGACAAGGTCTGGGTGCGTATTGACGGCAGCGAGCCGGTCTATGCGATTGCCGACGAGGATATGGAGCGCGAAACCGCAGAAAAAACATCTGCAGTACATTTCCTGCGCTTTGAGCTTGATGAAGAAATGGTTGCCGCGATCAAGGCCGGTGCCTCCCTGAGCATGGGTATAGCGCATACGAACTACTCGCACCAGGTCGAGCCGGTCGCTGCGCCGATACGTGATGCCTTGCTGGCCGATCTTGCCTAGGAAACTCCTGGTTCGTCTTTGATCCTGAACGGCCCAAGGGTCGCTTTGACATGTTCAGCGCGGTACACTGCGTTACCCATGAATACAGGCTGCGTCCGTAGAAAAATCATTTATGCTGCAGGCCTCCTGATGCTGGTTTCGCCCTGTGTTTTCAGCGATGCTGAAGATTCTCCGGGCTGGATGTCTGACGGCCTGCCCGATGAACCATGGAAAGAGCAGAAAAATGAATTACCTGCCTACCCTGAGAAGGGTAATCTGCTGGAAGTCAATATCAATACGGGCGGTCAGCCATTCAAACTCTACATTGACACACTTTCCGTGCGGCCCGGGGATGACCTGGTAGTGCGTTACACCGTGGTCATTATTTCCTCGACCGGTATATGGAATGTTTCCAACGAAGGCCTGCATTGTGGTGAAAGGAAATACCGGCGTTATGCCTACGGCTATGAGGGCGAATGGCGGAAACAGGAGGGGTCTCCCTGGTTACCCGTTGCCGGGCTTGGTGTTAACCGGTACCGAAAGCTGTTTTATAACGATTATATGTGTGATCAGGTCGAACCCTATGGTAATGCCCGGCAGATTATCGAGAAATTCCGCTCGAAAGATTTTAGAATTGATAATTGAAAAGTGTGAACCGACTACACCAGGACACCACTAATGGCTAGCACGTACGATGCAGCTGCAATCGAGGTATTGAGTGGCCTGGACCCGGTGCGCAAGCGCCCGGGCATGTACACAGACACCACGCGTCCCAACCACCTTGCGCAGGAAGTGATCGATAACAGCGTGGATGAGGCGATCGCCGGCCATGCTTCACGTATCGACGTGAAACTCTACAAGGATGGTTCTCTGGAAGTCCGTGACGATGGCCGGGGCATGCCGGTCGATGTACATCCTGAGGAGGGGGTTCCCGGCGTCGAGGTCATCCTGACACGCTTGCATGCAGGCGGTAAGTTTTCCGCGAAGAATTATAAATTCTCCGGCGGTTTGCACGGCGTCGGTGTGTCGGTCGTTAATGCCCTGTCAAAACACCTTGAAGTCTGGGTGCGGCGCGGGGGCAGGGAATACAATATGGCATTTGCCGATGGTGAGTGCGTTTCCCCGCTTGAGGAAATCGGCAAGGTTGGCAAGCAGAACAGCGGCACCACGCTGCGCTTCTGGCCGGACCCGAAATATTTCGATTCTGTAAAATATTCTCTGCCGCGACTGAAACACGTATTGCGTGCCAAGGCGGTATTGTGTCCGGGGTTGAAGGTAAGGCTGAATGTAGAGGCCGGCGGCGAAAAACTGGAATGGTGTTATGCAGACGGGCTGCGCGACTACCTGGTCGGGGAGCTGGGCGATACACCGATATTGCCGGAAGACCCGTTTATCGGAAAGATGGAAGGCAATAATGAAAGGGCAGAATGGGCGTTGGCATGGTTGCCCGAGGGCGGTGATCCGGTTGCCGAGAGTTATGTCAACCTGATTCCAACCGTGCAGGGGGGTACGCATGTCAATGGATTGCGCATGGGTTTGACAGAAGCCGTGCGTGAATTTTGTGATTTCAGAAACCTCCTGCCACGTGGTGTAAAACTCAGCCCGGAAGATGTCTGGGACAATTGCAGTTATATCCTGTCCGTCAAGTTGCACGATCCACAGTTCAGCGGGCAGACCAAGGAGCGGCTTTCATCACGTGAATGTGCGGCATTTGTTTCCGGTGTGGTCAAGGACGCATTTGGCCTGTGGCTGAATCATCACACTGAAATTGGCGAGCGAATAGCCTGGCTCGCAATTGAAAATGCACAGCTACGTCAACGTGCCGGCAAGAAAGTGGTGCGCAAGAAGGTCACGACCGGCCCGGCATTGCCGGGCAAGCTGGCGGATTGCACATCGACAGACAGCGAACGCACCGAGCTGTTCCTGGTAGAAGGTGATTCGGCCGGTGGTTCGGCCAAGCAGGCGCGTGATCGTATCTTCCAGGCCATCATGCCCTTGCGCGGCAAGATACTGAATACCTGGGAGGTGGACCCTGCCGAGGTGCTGGCTTCACAGGAGGTCCATGATATTTCCGTTGCCATTGGTGTTGAGCCGGGTTCGAATGACCTGCGCAAGCTGCGCTACAGCAAGATCTGTATCCTGGCCGATGCCGATTCAGACGGCCTGCACATTGCGACCCTGTTGTGCGCGTTGTTCCTTCGGCATTTTCGTGCGCTGGTTGAAGAAAAACATGTGTATGTTGCCATGCCACCCTTATACCGCATCGATGCAGGCAAGCAGGTGTTCTATGCGCTGGATGATGCCGAGAAACAGGGCGTGCTTGACCGGATTGCGGCTGAAAAGCTCAAGGGGAAGATCATGGTGCAGCGTTTCAAGGGCCTCGGCGAGATGAACCCGCTGCAATTACGCGAAACCACCATCGCCCCGGAGACGCGCCGGCTGGTGCAGCTGACCATCGATACGAAAGACGATACCCACAAGCTGATGGATATGCTGCTGGCCCGCAAGCGCGCCCCGGACCGGCGTGCCTGGCTGGAATCCAGGGGCGATATGGCTGGCACATAACGATGGATACAGGGAACACTATAATGTCTCGCACAAAGGCGCGAAGTAAAACCAGAAAACCTCTGCCACAGAGGGCACAGAGCACACAGAGGCTTCAAGAACACTATTTTCCCCGGCGTTATTGAATTAAAGACGAAAAACTCGAAAGTTAAGATCGCCTTTGATAATTGAGTTGATTTTCTCTGTGTGCTCTGTGCCCTCTGTGGCAAATATTTTTGATATTTTCCTGGCGCCTTTGCGTCTTTGCGCGAGTATTTTTTTGAATGATACCTGAGCAGGCTATTCCTTATGGAAACCATTGAACTAGATTACGAAGGCATTGAACAACTGCCACTGAAGACCTTTACCGAGAAGGCTTACCTGGACTATTCCATGTATGTCATTCTTGACCGGGCATTGCCGCATATCGGTGATGGTCTGAAACCGGTTCAGCGACGCATCGTTTATGCCATGTCCGAACTTGGCCTGCTGGCAAGTTCAAAGCACAAGAAGTCGGCGCGCACGGTTGGTGATGTGCTTGGCAAGTTTCATCCGCATGGCGACTCCGCCTGTTACGAGGCCATGGTGCATCTTGCGCAGTCGTTCACCTGTCGTTACCCGTTGATCGACGGCCAGGGTAACTGGGGCTCACCGGACGATCCAAAATCATTTGCCGCCATGCGTTACACCGAGGCGCGGCTGGCGCCGTTTGCCGAGGTGCTGTTGGCAGAACTGGGGCAGGGTACTGTTGACTGGGCTCCCAACTTCGACGGGACACTTGAAGAACCGAAGCTGTTGCCCGCGCGTTTACCTGCTGTGTTGTTGAACGGTGCAACCGGTATTGCAGTGGGTATGGCCACGGACATTCCACCACATAACCTGAAAGAAGTTGCCGATGCGGCCATTTTGTTACTCGACAAGCCGAAGAGTTCGATCACTGAACTCTGCAAGATAATCAAGGGTCCGGATTTTCCAACCGGCGCAGAAATCATTACCCCGAAATCCGAGCTGCTTGAAGCCTACACGAGCGGACGCGGCAGTGTGCGCATGCGTGCCTGTTACGAACAGGAGCGAGGTGAAATTGTTGTCACTGCACTACCTTTTCAAACCTCGGGCGGAAAGGTGCTGGAGCAGATTGCCGCACAAATGATTGCAAAGAAACTGCCCATGGTAGAAGACCTGCGGGACGAGTCCGACCATGAGAATCCGACCCGCCTTGTGATCGTGCCGCGCTCCAACCGGGTCGATACCGGGGCGCTGATGTCACACCTGTTTGCGACCACCGACCTGGAGCGTACGGCACGCATCAACCTCAACATGATCGGCCTGGATGGAAAGCCGAGAATCAAAGACTTACGGTGTATTCTGAAGGAATGGCTTGAATTCAGGACCAGCACGGTCAGGCGCCGGATCGAACACCGTCTGGAGAAGGTGGAACGCCGCCTGCACCTGCTCGAAGGCCTGTTGATCGCGTTTCTGAATCTGGATGAAGTCATCAGGATTATTCGCCAGGAAGACAAGCCGAAACCGGCCCTGATCAAACGCTTCAAGTTATCAGAAGAGCAGGCGGATTACATCCTTGATACAAGGCTGCGGCAACTCGCGCGTCTTGAGGAAATGAAAATAACAGGTGAGCAAAAAGAACTTGCCGAAGAGCGTGATGCCCTGCAGAAAACCCTGTCTTCAAAGGCAAGATTAAAGACGTTGATCAAGAATGAGATCAGGGCCGACACGGAGAAGTTTGGCGATGAGCGGCGTTCAAAACTGGTTGAGCGGGAGCAGGCCCGGGTAATGGATGAGAATGTACTGGTGCCGAGTGAACTGGTCACCATTGTTTTGTCCAGGAATGGCTGGGTACGTGTTGCCAGGGGTCACGACATCAATCCGACAGATATGAATTACAAGGCTGGCGATGAATTTGCAGCAGCGGCACAGGGACGCAGTAATGAGTTGGCCGTGTTTATTGATTCGATGGGCAAGACCTATGCATTGCCCGCGCATACGCTGCCATCGGCAAGAGGGCAGGGTGAGCCTTTAAGCGGTCGATTAAAACCGGCTGATGGTGCGCGCTTTACGGGCGTGATGGCTGGTAATCCAGAACAGTTATACTTGCTCGCGAGTGATTCAGGTTACGGCTTTGTAGTAAAACTCGGTGATGTATACACGCGCAACAAGGCAGGTAAAGCGACGCTGTCTGTGCCAAAGGGTGCGAGTGTATTGCCACCGGTGCCGGTACGCAGTCTTGAAGACGACTGGATTATTGCGATATCAACCGGTGGTCACATGCTGGTGATCCCACTGGCAGATGTTCCACAGATGTCACGCGGCAAGGGAAACAGGATCATTAATATCCCGTCTGCGAAACTGAAGGCCCGGGAGGAATATGTGAAGGCCATAGACTGTATCCAGGACGGCGAGAAGCTCACTATTTATGCAGGAAAGAAGCACAAGACCATGAAGGCGGACGAGGTCGACGAATTTGCCGGTGAGCGGGGCCGGCGCGGGCGCAAATTACCGCGTGGCTATCAGAAAGTAGACCGGATAGAGGTGATCAGGCGTTCATAGCTGTCATTCTTCTCATCGTAGGACCGGCGCCCCCGCCGGGAATGGTTGGTATTCCCCGCGAGGCGCGGGTCCTACCGGAAACCAGGACCCAAAACCGTAGGACCGGAGCCCCCGCCAGGAATGGTTGGTATTCCCCGCGAGGCACGGGTCCTTCCAATTCGGCAACGGCATGCCTGGAAACCGGTATACTGTCCTCCTAAATCGAGGAAATAAATATGAAAAAGCTGTTTGTTGGCAACCTGCCACAGGACGCCACTGAAGAATCTGTGAACGAGATGTTTTCTGCCTATGGGACCGTGCGCTCCATCAGCGTGGCGTCCGATATCTTTACCGGTAGATGCAAGGGCTTCGGTTTCATCGAAATGGAAGGCCACGAGGCCCGTGCCGCACAGGCGGCGCTGGATGGCAACATGGTCGACGGCGGTGACCGATCCCTGCGCGTGCGTTTCGAAGACCCGCGGGCCGTGCGTGGACGCAAGCGCCGTTAGGCTCACCGCGATGCCTGGCCGCGGACATTCAACACTAAAGAAAACAGACTCCCGAAGAGCCCGTTTTCACTCAGTCTCGGCCAATACAAGACCTTCAGAGTGAAATTCAATCAGTTGCGGGTAAAAAGGATATACACCGATCAATACTCGATCGCATAACCGGTAAATGGTCCGCGCGCCTATTTACCCTGCTGTTGTTTTAATTGTTCCAGTTTTGCCAGTACCCGGGCGGCACGATCTATGCGTTCTTTCAGATCCTTGTTTTCCGGGTCGAGTTCCAGCGCTTCTGCCCAGGCCCTGAT
>DAOVYA010000290.1 GCA_030635865.1 Gammaproteobacteria bacterium
AAATCGATCTCGGGTTTGGAAATATGCAGGAAGCTCCAGGGACGGCCTTCGGCACGCTGGCGCGCTTCATCGCTGGTAAGCACATCATAGGGCGGTGCAACCACTTCATCGGCCCGGCCTTCGGCTGGCCGCAAACCGGAAAATGGACGAATCAGGGTCATGAATATTCCTCTTGTTATATCCCGGGGAAACAGCAGGCATTGTACACATCAGGGCTGACTGCCGCGACAGCAACTACAGGGAGAGACACCTGATGGACAATCCTGTAGCTGACAATCACGAGGGCAAGACTGGCGCCACAACCCATGAAGGCAGCGGGCCTGAAAGCAATATTTGCAGGTCCATGGTTCCGGTTCCACCACCGGGCGGCCTTGCAGGACTGGGCGCTGAGATTATCAGACTCTGGAAAGCTCTGTGTATAAAGGCACAGAGTGTTCCCCTGGCCTACAAATTGTCATTCTTTATCACGGTATTAATCGTCAGCTGCATGCTATTGCTCGGGATGATCCTGGTTCAGCAACAGTCACTGATATTGCAGGAGCAAATCAACGAACAGGGCACCACGCTGGTACGCCTGATGGGGCAATCCGCCAGGGAACCCCTGCTTGCCGATGACAGGCAGGCACTTGGTACCATTGCGGAAAGCTTCACGGGTGGTGACAGCGTCATGGCAACCGCCATTATTTCACTGGATGGAGAAGTTGTGGCACAGGCGGGCAAGCTGCAAACGGACAAGCACGGTTTCCTTAAAAATATAACCCTGGACAGGACCACCACATACACATGGAACCTGAAATCCGGCCCAGGCTGGACGCGCCAGCTCATTTCCTTCGTACAACCGGTTGGCTTCCGGAACATCATAGCTGGCTATGCCCTGGTTACATTCAGTCAATCCGGTCTGGAGGACTCTGCCCGCAGATCCATACAGGCAATTATCGGCGCTACCGTGCTGATCATTGCTCTTGGAATCGCAATGGCATTTGCACTTGGACGACGCATCACCAACCCCATTAATAAACTGGTTGATGCAAGCCGTGCCATAGGAAAGGGCGAGTACACATTCAAGTTCAAGGAACGACGGCATGATGAACTCGGGTTACTCATGGATGCTTTCAACGAAATGGCAGAAGGCATGCTGGAAAAATCACAGGTAAAAAATGCCCTGTCACGGTATGTCTCACCGGGCGTTGCCCGCAAGATTCTGTCCAACCTCAGCACTGTAGAACTCGACAGCAAGGAGATTGAAGGCACAGTCCTGTTTGCCGATATCGTCGGCTTCACGCAGATTGCCGAGAAAACACAGCCTGAAGCCCTGATTGCAATGCTCAACCAGTACTTTTCCCTTATTACATGCGCCTGCAAAATCAACCATGGCACCGTGGACAAATACATGGGTGACGGGGTGATGCTGATTTTCGGTGCGCCGGAGCCGGACGAGGAACACGTCTTTAATGCCATGGTCTGCGCCCTGCTCGCCCAGAAACTCATCGCACATGAGAGCGAGCAGCGCACACAACGGGGTGAATTTTCCGTGAAGTTCAAGATCGGGATAAATACAGGATCCATGCTGGCCGGGAATATGGGTTCAAAAGAACGCATGGAATACACGGTCGTGGGTGACACGGTAAACCTGGCCTCCAGACTTTGCGGCATAACCAATGGCGGTCAGATCGTCATGTCACGTGAGATGTACATGTTTGACGGAATCAGGGAGCGCATTGTTGCTGGCGAATACCAGTCAATACACCTGCGGGGTATCAGCGAGCCGGTCAGCACTTATTTGCTCGAAGGGCTTAAAGCAGACCTGCAGGAGATCGTTGACAAGCAGTTTGAAGAGGCACTCCTGATCATGGAGAAAGATTCAGAAAATGCGTAACCCGGTATTACTGCTTATAGTGTTATCGTTGTCCCTGTTCCCGGGCTGCAAGGAAATAAACAGCCTGCAGCTGGTACAGGACCAGCCGGAAGATCTCCAGCAACTGCTGGAGCAAAATAACTTTGCGCGTGCAAGGCAATTAACCGGTAAATATCCGGCCATCGACTCGCCTGAACTTCAAGCCCGGATAAGCACACAGGAAGCCGCCTATGAAGGCAGTATCATTACCGGGGCAGGTGAGCTGGAATCTGAAGACAAGCTGTTGGAGGCGGTCCAGCTGTTATCAAATGCACTGCAAAAAGCACCGAACAGCGAGGTGTTGCGCGAATACCGCAACAGGCTTGAGAAGGAACGAATCGAAAAGCTCAGGACCAATGAAATACGCCAGTTAATGGCACGGGCAGAATACCTTCTCCATCAGAAAAGATTCTACGAGCAGCAGCAAAACCTGCAATCACCCAACATGATACGACACTGGGAACATACGCGTAACGACAGGGAATCAGAAACACTGGCAAGGCAGTTAAGAGACCAGGGAGAAGATGCGTTCCAGCAAGCCGATCTGCAAATCGCGCTGGAGTGCCTGCAGCTTTCAAAGCGTCTCGACAACACCCCCGAAACCCGTGAACTGCTGGACAAACTGGCAACAATAAATGAATCACAGCAGAAAGCTGCACTCA
Source organism: Gammaproteobacteria bacterium (assembly GCA_030635865.1). Taxonomy (GTDB): domain Bacteria; phylum Pseudomonadota; class Gammaproteobacteria; order UBA9214; family UBA9214; genus UBA9214. The sequence continues at coordinate 2,557 of DAOVYA010000290.1, forward strand.
AGAAGGCCAGTTTAAAGAAGGCAAAAAAACGCAAGCGGCTTAAAAAACACCAGGCAAAGGAAACCCGGGAACTGCTGGAAACGACCCGGCAGGCACTCCTGGCTGACGACCTGGCGGTAGCACATGAAACCTTTAACCAGATACCCTCGCCTTCAAACGAATCCAGTGAAGTCAGCGCACTCCGGGAAGACCTGGACCGTGCCGTTACTACACGAGTCGCACAACTGACCTCCAGGGGCGATTCAGAATACCGTGCCGATAATGTTGATACGGCCATGAAGACATGGTCGGAAGCACTGGAACTTGATCCGGAAAATCAGAACCTGAAAGAACGCCTGGAACGCGCTGGCCGGGTACTGGCAAGA
>DAOVYA010000286.1 GCA_030635865.1 Gammaproteobacteria bacterium
CTCACTTCTCACTTTTTACTTCTCACTTTTTACTTCTTACTTCTTACTTTCCCTACTCCTGCTCTTCCAGAAAAACGTCTTCCATTGCAGCATCATATTTGCCGACATCGCCCTTGTCCAGCTTCACCATAAGGCGCACTTCGTTGGCTGAATCGGCATAGTGCAAGGCATCGTCGACGCTGATCTCCCCTTCCTTGTAAAGGGCAAACAGCGCCTGGTCGAAGGTAATCATGCCCTGCTGGGCAGACTGTTTCATCAGCTCTTTCAGCCTGTATACTTCGCCCTTGCGAATCACATCCTGCACCAGCGGTGTTCCCAGCAGGATTTCAACACAGACCCGTCGACCATTCCCGTCCGCCCGCGGTATCAACTGCTGCGCAAGAAAAGCCTTCAGGTTCATTGACAGATCCATGAACAATTGCGGGCGCCTGTCTTCCGGAAAAAAGTTAATAATTCGGTCCATTGCCTGGTTGGCATTATTCGCGTGCAGGGTCGCCAGGCACAAGTGGCCGGTCTCTGAGAAAGCAATCGCATGGTTCATGGTTTCACGGTCACGGACCTCGCCGATCAGGATCACATCAGGCGCCTGGCGCAGGGTGTTTTTCAAGGCTGTTTCATAGGATTCGGTATCAATACCCACTTCACGCTGGGTAATGATGCATTGATCGTGCTGGTGAACAAATTCAATAGGGTCTTCAATTGTGATGATGTGCCCGTCACCGTGTTTGTTGCGATAACCTATCATGGAAGCCAGTGAAGTCGACTTGCCGGTACCGGTGGCCCCGATAAAAATAATCAGGCCGCGCTTGGTCATGGACAAATTCTTCAGGATCGGCGGCAGTTGCAACTCTTCAAGGGACGGGATATAGGTTTCTATCCGGCGTAAAACGACACCGGCCTGGCCACGCTGAATAAATGCACTGGCACGAAAACGCCCGATACCTTTCTCGCTGATTGCAAAATTACATTCGTGCGTTGCCTCGAATTCCTCCCGTTGGGCAGGGCTCATAATGCTTGTGACAATTTCCATCGTTTTAACGGGATCTAAAATATCCCCGGAAATCGGTTTTATCTTGCCATCGACCTTCAAGGCAGGCGCGAGCCCTGCAGTTATAAACAGGTCAGAAGCCTTTCGGTCACGCATCATCTCCAGTAGTGGAATAAAATCCATCTCAGCCCCCTGATCTGTACAGTTACCTAAAATTATCTTTAAGAAACGCCTTGGAACGGGCATCCTGCTTGGTGATCAAACCTCTTTGCAACAAGTCCAGGAGGTATTGGTCCAGCGTTGTCATCCCTGCTGATTGCCCGGTCTGGATAGATGAATACATTTGCGCCACCTTGTCCTCGCGGATCAGGTTACGAATCGCCGGCGTACCAATCATGATCTCCCAGGCTGCTATCCGGCCACCGCCAGTCTTTTTCAACAGCGTCTGCGCTATAACCGCGCGCAAGGATTCAGACAACATGGAACGAACCATGGTTTTTTCTGCGGCAGGGAACACGTCGATAATTCGGTCAATCGTCTTGGAGGCCGAGGTGGTATGCAGGGTCCCGAATACCAGGTGCCCGGTTTCTGCCGCGGTCAGTGCCAGTCTAATGGTTTCCAGGTCTCGCATTTCGCCAACCAGTATGATGTCCGGGTCCTCGCGCAGGGCTGAACGCAGGGCCTCGTTGAACCCCAGTGTATCGCGGTGAACCTCACGCTGATTGACCAGGCACTTCTTGCTCTCGTGAACAAATTCAATCGGATCTTCAATCGTCAGTATGTGTTCATAGGACTTGTTATTAATGTAATCAATCATCGCGGCCAGTGTCGTGGACTTACCGGAACCGGTCGGCCCGGTGACCAGCACGAGACCACGCGGGGTATCAGCGATCTCTTTGAAAATTGACGGTGTCCCCAGGTCTTCGAGCGCGAGTATTTCAGAGGGAATCGTCCGGAATACTGCACCGGCGCCCCGGTTGTGATTAAACGCATTGACACGGAACCGGGCCAGGTCCGGTATCTCGAAGGAAAAGTCGGTCTCAAGGAATTCTTCGTAGTCCTTGCGTTGCTTGTCATTCATGATGTCGTAGACAAGCCCGTGAACTGTCTTATGGTCCAGTACGGGGACATTGACCTTGCGCATATCGCCGTCCACCCGGATCATCGGCGGTAAACCCGCGGAAAGGTGCAGATCCGAGGCCCCGTTCTTGACGCTGAAAGCCAGTAATTCAGCAATATCCATAGCCGTTCCCTTGCAGTATTGTGCTCATCACTGTGTATCGACTGTGACCCCGGATACTTGAAAAAACCTTCTTGATAACGGTAACTTGCTGGAGTGAAGCGTTGCCTTGAAATGTTGAAGTCGATCACAGAAAGACCTTCAACAGGGCTGGTGCAGCCCGACGCGTCCGAGTATGCCGCATTATGCCGATTTATCAAGCAAGCCGGCCCCGGGAAACCAGTCACACAATAGTCAGAATATCGACCCCGGAGCGGAACCTCCCAAGTGGTACCCGTACTGCAGCGGCGCTTGTGGTGCCCCGGTTTTATCCTGTATTGTCAATTCCATGACTGAGACCACATTGGCATTTATTGGTGGCGGCAACATGGCAGCCAGCCTGGTTGGCGGCCTGATCGCCGACGGCTGGAAACCTGCAAATATAAGCATCGCCGATACCGATACAGAACGACTGGAACGCCTCGCAGAACGCTTTGGCGTGGCAACGACGCCCGATAACCGCGAAGCGGCTGAACAGGCTGACGCCATCGTGCTGGCCATAAAGCCGCAGGTAATAAAACCGGTCGCGCAGGAACTGGCTGAGTTGGTCAAGGCACAGCGCCCACTGGTCATTTCCATTGCCGCCGGCATCCGCGAAGCCAGTTTGCGTAACTGGTTGGGCGAACACACCGCGATTGTCCGCTCCATGCCCAACACCCCGGCACTGGTACTAAGTGGCGCTACCGCACTGTACGCCAATCC